>NZ_JBSGFD010000019.1:67789-70836 GCF_053603215.1 Kitasatospora sp. NPDC004240
CGTGTCGGCACCGTGGCCCGAAGTGTTCCCCGGTGCGGGTACGTCCTGAAGCGCCGATCCCCCGTCCACAGGCTGTGGACGGGGGATCGGCGTCTGCGGGTTCGCGGGGGGCGTCAGTGGGTCTCGGTGACCTTGGCGAGGGCGCGGGGGGCGTCCGGGTCCTGGCCGCGGGCGATGGTGACCTCGTAGGCCAGCAGTTGCAGCGGCAGGATCTCCAGGATCGGCTGGACCTCCTCCGGTACCCCGGACGGCAGCGCGAAGCCCGCGGAGGCCCGCTCCACCTGGGCCTGCTGGCCGACCACCACGAGGTCCGCGCCACGGCCGCGCAGCCGGTCCAGGACGGGCTGCAGGGCCTCGCCGCCCTTGCCCTCCGGGACGATCGCGATGACCGGGGAGACGTTGTCCACCATGGCCAGCGGGCCGTGCAGCAGGTCGGCGCCGGAGAACGGGGAGGCCGGGATGTAGGTGGTCTCCATCAGCTTCAGCGCCGCCTCGCGGGCGGTCGGGTAGCCGTAGCCGCGCGAGGTGATGACCAGGCGCTGGGCGAAGCGGTACCGCTCGGCCAGAGCCCTCACCTCGCCCTGACGGGCCAGCACGCCGGCGGCCAGCGCCGGCAGCCCCTCGGCCGCCGAGGCTCCCCCACCACGCAGGCCCTCGACCAGCAGGTAGAGGGCCAGCAGCTCGGCGGTGTAGGTCTTGGTGGCCGGCAGCGCCTTCTCCGGGCCCGCGAGCACGTCGATGTGGAACTCGGAGACCTCGGCCAGCGGCGAGGCGGCGTTGTTGGTGACCGCGAGGGTGATCGCGCCGGCCTCGCGGGCCGCCTTGGTGGAGGCGACCAGGTCGGGCGAGCCGCCGGACTGGCTGACGGTGATCACCAGGACGTCGGTGAGGTCCGGCTTGGCGCCGTACGCGGTGGTGGTGGACATCGAGGTCAGGCCGGCGGGCTTGCCGAGCAGGATCTCGATCAGGTACTTGGCGTACAGCGCCGCGTTGTCGGACGTGCCGCGCGCGGTGAGCAGGACGAAGCGCGGGTTGCGGGCGGCGATCCCCGCCGCGATCTCGCGGATCTTCGGGGCGCCCTCGTCGAGGATGCGCTGGAGGACGGCCGGCTGCTCGGCCATCTCCGCCGCCATGATCCGGCCGGGAACGGAAACAGTCTGCGGGTCGGACATCTGGATGTGCCTCCGATGAGATGGTTCCACCCCACTGGACGGGACGCCCGGCGGGGACCTCTACGGCGGCGAGTCCGCACACTCGCTGCGGTGAATCCTGCGGCAATCCTACGGGGGCGCCCTCCCGGGAGCACGTCCTCGGGCCCCGGCCGCGGCGGCCGGGGCCCGGTGGCCTCAGGACGGGTTGTTGATCAGCTGGTCGATCTGGGCGTCGGCCTCCTTGGTGGCCTGATCGACCGACTTGCCGCGCAGGATGGCGATCAGCATGTCCGGGAGGATCTTCTTCTTCTCGATCGCCCCCCAGCCGGGCGCCAGCGGGGTGAACCAGGCGTCCGGCACCGCGTTGGCCGCCGCCGAGGTGGCCGGCTTGGTCTTGAGCGGGGCCAGCTGGTTCAGGTTGTTCGGCAGGATGTCCTTGTCGGCCAGCGCCTGCTGCGACTTGGCGCTGGTGAACATCCGGACCCACTCGGTCGCCAGCTCCACCGACGGGGACTTGGCGGTGACCGCCAGGTCGGAGCCGCCGATGAAGGAGGGCAGCGGCTTGCCGTCCGGGCCGGGCATGGTGGCGACCTTGACGGCGGCCTTGATGCTCGGGTCACCGGTCACCGGGGCGGTCGCGCTGGCGCCCTCCCAGCCGTTGCCGTAGAAGGCGGCGGCGCGCCCGCGGGCCATCGCCTCGTACTGGTTCTGCTCGTTGACCGACAGGTCGCCCTTGTTGTACTTGCGGACCAGCTCGACGAAGTGGTTGATGCCCTGCTTGGCCTTGGGGTCGCTCAGGCTGCCGTGCCAGTTGCCGGAGCTGTCGAACTTGGCGATGGTGCCCCCGTACGCGGCGACGTAGCTCATCGCCGCGTACCAGTACGGGCCGGGCAGGTAGAGGGCGGAGTAGCCCCCGGCGCCCTTGTTCCGCTCGGCGACCTTGTCGAGGGCGGAGCGCATCTCGTCCTCGGTCTTGGGGAACTCGGCGCTGCCGGTGGCCGCCTGGAAGGCCGCGGAGTTGTAGATCGCCACGCGGGCGCCCGCGTAGTAGGGCACGCACCAGAGCTTGTCCTGGTAGGTGCAGGTGTTGACCAGACCCCGGATCCAGGTGTCGGAGTTGGCGAAGGTGCCCTTGTCCACCGGGGCGAGCGCGCCGGACAGCACGTACTTCATGGTCTCGGTGTTGCCGAGCTCCACGACGTCCGGGGCGTTGCCACCGGCGATCGCCGCGTCCAGCTTGGCGATCTTGTCGGCCCAGCCCTGGTAGGCGAGCCGCAGGGTGACGTTCGGGTACTTGGCCGCGAACTCGTCGTTGACCTTCTGGACCAGGTCGGGCCAGTTCTTCTGGGCGTCGTCCATCAGCCAGACGGTGACCGTGCCGCTGGCGGCCTTCGGGTCGCTACCGGTGGCCTTGCCGTCGCCCGAGGACGAGCCACCGGAGTTGCAACCCGTCAACCCGGCGGCCATTGCCAAGACCGCGAACGTCGCCATGAGCTGACGCTTCCTCACGCCATCCTCCGAGGGGGTGTTAGAGCCTGTGCCCGCCGGCAGCGTGCTGGCGCCCCCGGGGGTCCGGGCAGCGCGACGAGAAGCTTCGGGAAGGGCCAATACCACATCCGGCGATGTTGAAGTTCGAACCGGATCACTTGGACTCTGGCCTAGACCATTGCCGGTGTCAACGCCAAATGGCCGGACCGCAAAGGACGTTGCAGACCTGTTGTCTCGCGTGGCGATCAGTCGTCGGATCATCACCCTAAGTCAGATTTAAGGATCACTTAAGGCCCTCTTGAGAGAGCATGGTCCAGGCTTTATGAGAAGTCAACGGGCTTCTCGGACACCTCTGAGCCGGTTCTCACCGGATTCTCATCCGGCGGGCGGACGTTGGTCGGCATGAGC
>NZ_JBSGFD010000020.1:0-69323 GCF_053603215.1 Kitasatospora sp. NPDC004240
GCGACACAAGGCGCCGCAGCCTGTCGGTGGGGAGGTGGTGGGGCGGCCCCGCGAGGACCGCGCGGTCCGTGTCGGTGAACACCGGCTTCGCGGCCCGGCGCCGCAGAACCAGCAGTTGGTGCCGCAGCGCCAGGATCTCGATGTCCTTCTCCCGGCTGCCCATCGGCAGCGGCCGCAGCAGCGCGAAGGTGTTGGTCATGGCGAGGTAGGCCAGGCGCGGCAGCACAACAGATCATCATGCCGTCCGTGCTGCCCCGCGGGGAAGACAACCACAAGGCCGACAGACGCGACCCGCGGCCAGGTGACAAGGCTGCGACCAGGCCGGATGATTTATCGGCACCCACAAGGCCGTCGACAACCATGTGCAGCACGTGGTCCGGGCTCGGCAGGCCGGTGGTGTCGCGGATCGGCGGGGTCGGACTGTCCCCGGGCGCGGGTAGCCGGGCAGGTCCGGCAGGGGCGGGCGGCGGTGAATTTCCACCGCGGCCGGGCACTGCGGCTCACGGGCGCGGGCCTCCTTCGTCGCCCCAGGTGTCGTCCTGCTCGTACGTGACACCGCCCCGCATCCAGCTCTGGAGGATGAACGACGGCCTGTCGACTCCGTCATGGCAGCGTAGGAGGAACTCGACGAACGGGCCGGCGGTCTCGTGGCAATCGCCGTCCTCGGCACTCGTGATCACGATGCGCCAGTCGTCCGGATCCGGTTCCAGGGCGAGGAAGTGGAACAGCGTGCCGTCCTCGACACCGCCCCAGGTGATGAGCCGGCCCTCGCCGGCCCAGGGCCGGACCCAGTCGGGGTAGTCCTGTTCGTCGATCGTCCCGCCCCAGAGGTACGGACCCCAGAGGGATTCGGCCTCCTGCTCGGTACCGTCGACGGGCCTGCTCAACCCGAGGAACCCGTTCAGGACACCCGGGCCGTAGAGGTCCATGAACGCTTTGTAGTCGCTCGGCAGTGCGACGCCCAGGCGGGCTTCCGATGCCTCCCACAGTCGGGTATCCGCACGGCCCCACGCCTTCGGCTCGCCGAGCAGCACTCTGAGCCGCTCCGACGCCGTCGACTCCACGCCCACCACCATCCCTGTTCGAAACCCGTGCGCCGGACATTGTGCCGCCACGGTGCGACAACGGCCGAGCCGGACCGTGCGGAACCGACCTGCGCGAGCGCCGCCGCTGCCACGGCCGTGCTCGGGGGCGCCTGCCGTCCCCCTCGGGCCGCGTGTTCGTCCGGTCCGGCGGGACGGGTCGGCCCGCCGGAGGGAGACGATCGGGGCGGGCAGGTGCAGGGCCTGCCCGCTTCGGGGGTGGCGGGCTGAGCACCAAGCTCCACCTGGCCTGCGACGGGCGGGGCCGCCCGCTCGGCCTCGTCCTGTCGGGCGGCAACGTGAACGGCTGCGCCCGTCTGCCAACCGGTCCTGGAATCGATCCGCGTTCCCGGGGTCGGGCCGGGGCGCCCACGCACCCGGCCCGACCACGTGATCGCCGACAAGGGCTACAGCTCCCACAAGATCTGCGCCCACCTGCGCCGACGCGGAATCCGGCACACCGTCCCCGAACGCATCGACCAGGCGCCCGGCCGACTCAACCGGGGTTCGCGCGGAGGCCGCCCGCCCGGGTTCGACCGGCCGACCTACCGGCTCCGCAACGTCGTCGAACGCTGCTTCAACCGGTTGAAGCAATGGCGCGGCCTGGCCACCCGCCGTGACAAAACCCGTGAGTCCTACCAGGCCGCCGTCACCATCGCCTCGATCCCGCTCCGGATCTGAGCTTTGAGGACGATCTCTAGTACCACGCGGTGCCCCAGCTGGAGCACTCCTTCACCTGGCCCCTGTCCACGGCGCACACCCGGAAGGTGAACTGGTCTCCGGACTTCATGCCGGTGTTGGGGTTCTGGTTGGACGACCGTCCGTTGGTCCCGTTCTCCCAGCGGTGCCACAGCGTGCCCCTGACGGTGCTGCTGTTGACCTTCTTCCACTCGACGCGGGCCATGAGGGTGTCGTCCGGCGCGTTGTCCCAGAGCCGGAAGGTGTCGGTCTCGCTGATGTACTCCACCCCGGCGAGGTTGTGCGTGGTGCGCAGGAAGGTGGTCTTGGCGTGCGCCGTTCCGGTGGTGAGGGCCACGGAACCGGCGGTCAAGGTGACGGCGGCCACGGCGGTCGCGAGGACATGGTGAAAGCGCATGACTCTCCTTCTCTTCTCGGGCAGGAATTGCGCTGCTGTGCGGGGTTACGCAATCCGCATCAACCGGCGAATCGCTGGAGATGCCGATCCCGCTCCCCCGGAACCGGACCCATGACTGCCCGGCAGTCCGTCGCCCGGATAGGCCCTTTGGGGTTCGCATCGCGGAACTCGGGCCGCCGCCGGCACATTGTCCGGCAGGGCCGGTCCGGCGGGCCGGGATCGTTTCCGGGCGACCCGTGTCGTGCCAGTCGTAGCGACGGTCCGTCCGGCCGGGCACCACAGACTCTGCCGACCTTGCCGGGCCGCGGCAACGGCAAGCCGCCGGCCCGGACAGTCTGCTTCCGTCCGGCCTGGTCAGCGGCATGTCCGGGATCCTGTCCGGCGATGGACGGAAGCCGGGAGCAACCTTGTCCAGTGACATGCGCTCGACAATAATGCCGGACATGGGCCATCAAGGGGAGTTGGAACCGCGGGAAGCCCGGGATGCCGCTGCGTTCGTCGCGTTGCTGCGACAGCTCAAGGAACGGTCGGGGCTGACCTACCGACAGCTGGAAGAACGTGCGGCCGGGCAAGGTGCGGTGCTGGCACGCAGCACTCTGTCCGATGGATTACGCCGGAATGCGCTGCCGAGCGCGGAGACCTTGCGGTCGTTCCTTCGCGCCTGCGGGGAGGAAGGGCGTATCGACGCCTGGATGGAGGCTCGAGATCGGATAGCGGCCGGGACCTCTCCCGCCGGCCGACGAGAACAGGACCCGACGACAGGCTCCGAGCACACAGCAGCCGGCGTGGGGTGGAGTAGTGGGGCGGTGCAGCCGGACGGCGGCCGGCCCGCAACGGCGTCAGGCCCGGACGAGAGCTTCCCACGGCGGACCCGCCCGATCGGCCTTTCCATGGTCGTCGGTATGGCGTTGCTCCTGGCACTCGCCGGAGTTGCCGGTGCGGCCTATCTGCTCGACCGGGCTCCATTGACAACGAAGTCGCCCCCGGGCCCGAACGGAACGATGAGTGGCACCGCCGCGAAGGAATGCCATCACCTCACATGCCGGGGGGAGGACCCCAGAGAGCACCAGTGTGTCAATGACGCCGAAACGGCGGCCGGTGTCAAAACGGAGTACGGCCTGATCTCATTGTCGTACAGCGCGGCCTGCCGGGCGCTGTGGGCGGAGATCGATCCGTTCCAGGATCAAAGAATCGTGTCCGTCTACATGAAGTCGGACAAAGGAGATGCCCTGTCACTCAAGAGTGACCGCTTGATCGGAAACTCGAAGAACGGGAGGTACACCCCCATGCTGCCGTCCGAAAACCGGCCTCAACACGCCGAAGTCTGCGTCGCCTACCAGGAATTCGAGGCATGCGCCGACAGCGACGGTGTCAGCAGGGTGAAGCCCTATCCCTCTTCGCTGAAGTCCCCCTGAACTCACCGAGACCACGCCAGCCGGCTCCCGGAGTTCGAAACGGGCGTTCGTGGGAGGCGGTCCGGCCCGGCCGCCTTCGAAGGTCATAGCGGTCAACCCTCGATCGAGCCGCCTCTGAGCCGCCCGACGGTGGCGGACCATGACGGATGGCCGCCCTGGCCGATGCTGCCGCGGTGGCGGCGGGCCGACGCGGCGATTCGCTCGCAGTCTCGGATGATCCGGTCCGTACGGAGCGTGCCGCGCCGGGACCGGCCCCGCCCTGGCGGCCGCGTCGTCGTCAGCGGGCGAACCTCTCGATGGCCGCCGGTGTGACAGGGGTGAAGAAGTTGACGAGGTTGCCGTCGGGGTCACGGAGCAGGAGCGAGCGGTTGCCCCAGGGCATCGTGGTGGGCCCGGTCACGAAGTCGGCGCCGAAATCGACCAGGTCCCGGTGGACCCCGTCCACGTCGGAGACGAGGAATTCGATGATCACCGTGCTGTTGTCGGCCGGACGGGCGCAGCCGGGTGCGAAGAGTGCCACGGTACGGGTGCTGCCGATCGCGAGGGTCGCGCCGGCGGTCCGCAGTTCGGCGAAGTCCTCGGTGGACCAGTGCGCCTGTGCTCCGGTGGCTCGCTCGTAGAAACCGACGAGGCGTGCGACGTCGGCGGTGATGATCCGGGTCGAAACGAAGTCCATGGTGTTCTCCTCGGGTTGGTGAAGCCGTTGCACCTCGGACGCTAGAGCAGATAGTGGACAGAATCGGTCCAGTATCGACGCTAGGGTTGTGGTCATGGCTCGACCTACCAGTCGCGTGCTCACCCTCCTGGAACTCCTGCAGTCGGGCGGCACCAGGACGATGGCGGAACTCGCCGACCGGCTCGGTGTCGACGGGCGCACCGTGCGGCGGTATGTGGACCACCTGGTCGACCTCGACATCCCCGTCGAGGCGGTCCGTGGCCGCTATGGCGGGTACCGGCTCGCCCCCGGGTACCGGTTGCCTCCGCTCATGCTCAACGACGACGAGGCGCTCGCCGTGCTGCTCGGTCTCGTCGCCGGCCGCCGGGCGGGGTTGCCGGCGGCGGCCGGGACCGCGGGCGAGACGGCGGCGGCCAAGATCCGCCGTGCGCTGCCCGAGCGTCTTGCCCGTCGTCTCGACGCCGTCATGGAATCCCTCGCCTTCACGGCTGCGCCTGGCGAGTCGGCCGCCCCGGAGACGGGGGTTCTGCTCGCCGTCGCCGATGCGGTACGCCATCGCCGCCCGATCTCGATCAGGTACACCGACCGGGACGGCCGACGGAGCGAGCGCACACTGCACCCGTATGGGATCGTCCCCCATGAGGGCCGGTGGTACGTCACGGGCGCCGATCCCGAGGTCGGCCAGGACCGGACCTTCCGGCTCGATCGCATCGCGGACGCGAGGACCCTGCCGGGCTCGTTCGAGCCGCCCGCCGGGCTCGATCCGGCACGTCGCGTCCTGTCGGGCTTCGCCCAGGCCGCCTACCGGCACGAAGTGACGCTGCGGATCCACGGGACGGTCGAACAGGTCCGCGCCCGACTTCCCGCCAGCGTCGCGAGCGTGGCGGAGCCCGTTCCCGCGGACGGCGCGGATCCGCACACCGCGCGTTGGCTCCACGTCGAATTGAGAGCGGAGCGGCTCGACTGGTTGCCTCCTGTGCTCGCCTCGCTCGACCGGCCGTTCGTCATCGAGCGACCGGACGAACTCCGAGACCTCGTCATCGCGTTCGCCGACCGGCTCACAGCCTCCGCCCGCCGAGCCTGACGCCTGTCGGCATCCACGGCGGGAACCTCCGCCGCGGGTTCCCGAACCACTCGGCCCCGGGGCTGCACGGGTCGGGTGCCGGGGATGTCAGGGACGGACCGGATCAGCTGGGACGACACCCGGCATCCGGGCCTCGCGCCGCGGCTCACCCCGACCGCGGACACCTCGTTTCCGAGACCCCGGCATGCCTTCCGGCTCACGGGCAGGTGCCAGCGGTTCGGTCAGGAAACCGTGGCTGCCGGCCGGTTCATCCTCTGCGGTGGCTGCGAGTGCGTCTCCCAGCGCGGTGCGCCGGTAGAGCACGGACCGTCCCGATCGAGCACGGCTGAGCAGGCCGGCGTTGAACAGGACCGCCAGGTGGTCGCCGACTGCGCCGGTTGCCAGGCGGAGCTGGCGGGCGAGTTGGCTGGTACTGGCCGGAGTGTGCAGTGCGCTGAGGATCCGGGCGCGGGAACGTCCGAGAAGCGCGCCCAGGGCTTCGGGGGTGGCAGCGGGCGGTGTCTCCAAGAGGGCGGCGGTGCCGCGGGCGGGGTAGATCAGGGTCTTCGGCCAGGGGGCCTCCAGGTGGGCCGCCACGGCCGGCCAGACGAAGACCGAGGGGATCAGCAGCAGTCCCTCCCCGGCCAGCCGAACGGTGTCACCGCCGAGAAGGTCGAGCTCGATCGCCCCGTTCTGCCACAGCACGCCGTCGTGGAGCTCTTCGATCGCGGCCTCCCAGCCGTGCTCGCCGATCAGGCCCACGCGGTGCACCACATCTCGCTCGCAGATCGCGCGCAGCTGCGGCCAGTCGGGAGCCAGCAGCTCGTGCCAGGCCTGGTCCAGCGCGACGGCGATCCGCTCGACGACATCCGGTGCGGCCAGGACCTGCCGGATCCCGGGATGCCGGACCGGCTGTACGGCCGTGACCCGGGCGATCTCGGCGCGAGCCTGTGCCAGTGGCGTGGCCCGGATGACGGCGAGGTCGTCGGCCCAGGCCTGGGTCAGGCCCTTCGGCGGTACGGCGACGAAATCAGCACCGGACCGTGGTGTGTGCAGGGCGAGCGCCACATCCAGATCGGTCCCGCCACGCAACCGGTCGAATACGGGCCGCAACCGCGCCGCCCACGCGGCGGGCAGCTGACCGCCCCGGCCCTGCAGGACCCGCAGCAGGCCGGCCAGCTCGAAAGCAGGAGAGATGGCGAAGCGGCTGCGCAGCAGGGCCTCGGCGGCGACTTCGAAGCGAAGCATGCGACGAGCCTACGACCTTACGTCGGGGGACGAATCATTCGCTCGGCGGGAGTGCGCTCCGAGAGGCTGCAGCGCATGACGACAACCCTTACGGTGCCGCGTCGCACCACCTACAAAGAGGTCCTGGCCGAGCCCGGGTTCAGGCTGCTCTTCCTCACCCGGTCCGTTGCGATCACCGCCGATTCGCTGCGCATCTCGGCGTTCTCCGTGCTGGTCTTCACCACCACCGGTTCACCCTTCCTGAGCGCGGTGTCCTTCGGGGCGGGCTTCCTGCCCCAGATGTTCGGCACCGTGCTGCTCGGCTCGCTCGCCGACCGGCTGCCACCGAGGGCGCTGATAGCCGGCGGCTATCTGCTGGAGGGCGCGACGGCACTGGCCCTGGCACTGTTGCCGCTGCCCATCGCGGCGAACCTGGCGCTGGTGGCGCTCGTGGCCCTGCTGACACCGTTGTTCCACGGCGCCTCGGGACGGCTGGTGGCCCACTGGCTGACCGGGGACGCCTACGTGCTGGGACGATCGCTGAACAGCATGGCCGCCTCGGCCGCGCAACTGGCGGGCCTGGCCGTCGGCGGGGCAACCGTCGCGGCCCTCGGAACCCGACAGGCAATCGCCGTCGGCGCGGTACTTCATCTCGCGGCCGCCGCCGCGGCACGCCTGGGCCTGCCGGGCCTGCGCCCCGAAGGCCAGCCAGCCGGTTCCCCGGCGAGGGCCAGCCTCCACGGGGCAGCCACCCTCTTGCGTACCCGGGGCTCGCGACGGCTGCTGCTGGCGCAATGGCTGCCGGCCGCATCCGCGGCCGGCGCCGAAGGACTGGTCATCGCCTACGCGGGGCAGCACCACTTCGCCACCGGCACCTACGCCCTGCTGATGGCCTGCCTGCCCGTCGGCATGCTGGGCGGTGACCTGATCGTCGGTCGCCTCCTGCGGCCTCAGGTGCGGGAACGGCTGGTGGTCCCGCTGGCCGCAGTGACGGGACTTCCTCTGCTGGCCTTCGCGGCAGACCCCGAAGCCGCAACGAGTGCGGTCCTGCTGCTGCTTGCCGGGACCGGCTTCGCCTACGCCCTGGGGCTGCAGCGGGCCTTTCTGGACTGTCTGCCGGCCGACACCCAGGGCCAGGCGTTCGGACTGCTGCATTCCGGCACCATGACGCTGCAGGGCATCGGCCCGGTCTGCTTCGGCGTGCTCGCAACAGCCGTGGGAACCGGGACCGCGATGGCTTCGGCCGGCGCAGCCGCACTGCTGACCACCGGTTGGATCGCCACCTGGAACACCGCGGCCTCGAAGTAGTCGCATCGAAGAAGTTCATCGCTGCCATGCCCGACCGGCTGCGGAAGCCATCGCCGCCACCCGGCCTTCCGGCCCACATCGCATCGCCGCACGTGCGGGTTGTTCAACCCCTTGACGTGCCGGGCATGCCGCCCGGGCTCCTTGTGATGGCCAGTCCATCGTGCGCGTACCGGGCTGCATCAGCCTGCCCACGCCGGAGAGCGACAAGAACACCGACGACACTGATCTCCGCGTCAGGGTGATGGCGGCGCAGTTCCCGTACGGCGGCAGTGATCACCAGGTCTTCGACGTAGCCGATGGCGATTCGTTCGGTCTGGGTTTGCTCACGCACGGCCAGCTCGGCCTGGCGGGCGGCCTGCAACAGGGCTTGGCCCCGGGGGAGGAATGTCCGGCCGGCCGGAGTGAGCCGGGTGCCCTGGGGTGTGCGGTCCAGCAGGCGTACGCCGAGATACTTCTCGAGCCGCTGGATCTGGCGGCTCAACGCCGGCTGGGCCACGTGCAGTTCGGCGGCGGCCCGGCCGAAGTGCTGGTGCGCCGCCACCACGGTGAAGTAGCGCACCAGCCGCAGTTCCAGGTCCTGCCCGGGATCGTTCACCCTTCGAGCGTACGCGTCATACCGTTTCGGAATGACCGGGTTGCCGAACCGGTCTTGGACGGCCGTGCCGACCCGGGCCTTGACTGAAGGAGCAACGTTTCCCCGAGAAGGCGACAGGCGTGATGAAGGCGATCCAGTTCCACGAAGCGGGCGGGCCGGAAGTTCTGCAGTACGGCGAGGTGCCGGTTCCCGGGATCGGCCCGGGCGAGGTGCTCGTCCGGGTGCACGCGGCGGGCATCAACCCGCCGGACTGGTACCTGCGTGAGGGGATGAAGGTCATGCCGGCCGAGATGAGGCCGGCGCTGGAGTTCCCCCTGATCCCCGGAACGGACATGTCGGGCGTGGTCGAGGCGGTCGCTCCGGACGTGCTGGGGTTCGCCGTCGGCGATGAGGTCTTCGGCATGCTGCGGTTCCCCGGATTCGACGGCCGGACGTACGCCGAGTACGTGGCCGCGCCGGCTTCGGACCTGGCTCACAAGCCGGCCGGTATCGACCACGTGCAGGCGGCCGGGGCGCCGATGGCCGTGTTGACGGCCTGGCAGTACCTGGTTGATCTCGGCCACGACGTGCCGTCCCCCTTCACCGGCCGGGTGCACCGGCCGGTGCCGATCACGCCAGGAATGACCGTGCTGGTCAACGGGGCAGCCGGTGGAGTGGGCCACTTCGCGGTGCAGCTGGCGAAGTGGAAGGGGGCCCACGTCATCGCGGTGGCCTCGGGCCGGCACGAGCGGTTCCTGCGCGAGCTCGGCGCCGATGAGTTCATCGACTACACCAGGACGCGGGCCGCGGACGCGGTCAGCGGCGTCGACCTGGTGATCGACACCGTCGGTGGCCCGGACAGCTCACGCTTCCTGACCGTCCTCAAGCGCGGCGGCACCATGCTTCCGGTGTTCTTCGCCCGGTACGACCCGGAAGAGACGGCGCGTCTGGGCATCACCGTCTCGAACATACAGGTGCGTTCCAACGGCCCCCAGCTCGCCGAGATCGGGCGCCTGTTCGACGATGGCAAGCTCCAGGTCGGGGTGGACAGCACCTACCCGCTGCCCGAGGCGGGCCGCGCACACACGCGAGCCGCACAGGGCCACATCCAAGGCAAGATCGTGCTGACGGTGGTCCCGTGATCGCCGAACCCCGGCAGGCGGTGGCGTGGCGTACGGCTACCCGCTCGCCGCCGGCACCGGCTGGTGGGACACCCTCCCCACCGCCGTCCCCGAAGACCTCGACGGCGCCGCCGACGGGCGGTGCCTGAGCGCGGGAGGGCCCGCCCCGGCGGAGCCGTAGAGTCCTGCGGCCCCGCCGGGAAGGGGGTCAGCCGACGCGGACGCCCGGGTTGGTGAGCGCGGTGCCGCCGGTGACGGTGTTGTCGGCGGTGACGGTGACCGGGCAGGAGGCGGACCGGTTGGTCACGTTGATCGCGTACTTCGCGGCGTGGGTCCCGCTCGCGCCCGTCAGGTCCGAGCGGTTGTTGCGGAACACGGTGCCGCAGCCCCAGCCCGGGTCCTGGCTGTGCGTCTCGTAGCCGTGGTTCATGGTGCGCACGCCGGTGTTGTTCTCGATGACGTAGTCGTTGCCCTTCACGTCGATCCAGGAGTCGTCGTAGTTGACGTTGGTCAGGCCGTTGCCGTCGAAGCGGTTGCCGGAGACCAGGCCGCCGGTGGTGCCCTCCTTGAGGTCGACGTTCTCGCCGCCGATGTTCGGGCCGATCACGTTGTTCAGGATCTGCACGTAGTCGCTCTTGTCGGTGAGCGTGTTGGCGGTGCCGACGTAGACGCCCTCGCCCTTGCCGTCGCGCGCGGTGCCGGTGTCGTGCACGGTCGAGTTGCGCAGCACTCCGTAGCTGGAGGAGTTGCGGAAGTGCACGCCCTCCATCTTCATGTGGTTCACCGTCACCGAGTCCAGCACGACGTGGTCGGAGGCGTCGACCATGATGCCCTTCTGGGCGCCCGTCACGGTGATGCCCTGCACGGTCCAGTACGGGGCGTTCGCCAGGGCGAGGCCGTAGCCGCCGCCGGTCGTGGTGGTCAGGACGGCGCGGGGCGAGCCGACGAGGGTGATCCGGGCGGCGGCCGTACCCCCCGAGGTGATCCTGAAGTTGCCCTTGTAGGTGCCGTCGGCGAGCTGGATGGTCCGGCCCGGGACGGCGGCGGTCAGCGCGGCCTGCAGTTCCTGCGCGGTGGTGACCCTGACCGTGTTGCCGGACGTCGCGGTGGCGGTCGGCGTCGCCGTCGGTGTGGTGGTGGCCGTCTGCGTCGGCGTCGTGGTGGGTGTGGGAGTGGGCGTTGCGGTGGGGCTCGGCGTGGCCGAACCCGACGCCGACGAGGACGGGGACGACGAGGGGGTGGCGCCGGCCGAGGTCAGGGAGACGTCGTCGGCCTGGTACGGGCTGCCGTACCAGCCGCTGATCGTGACGGTGACCTGGGTGGTGGCCGGTCCGGTGGTGAAGCTCCGGGTCAGCTGCGTCCAGGCGGGGGCGTTGGCCCAGGTGGAGCTGGACACCCCGGTGCCGGCGGCGGCGAGGGTGACGTACGGGCCCTTGACCCAGGCGGTCAGGGTGTAGCCGGTGTTCGGCCGGACGGTGACCGTCTGGGTGCAGGCGCCGAGGTCGCCCGCGCCGGGGGTGGCGCTCAGGGCGGCGCTGCCGGAGCGCGGGGTGACGGCCGTGGGGGCGGCGGTGCCGGTGCAGACCCAGGGGGCGAGCGTGGCGGCCTCGAACCCGGGGTTGCCCAGCAGTTCGGTGGCGGCGTCGGCGCGGGAGGGCAGCAGGGCCAGGGCTGCGGGGCCCAGGCAGAGGGCGCCTGCGGCGGCGAGGCCTCGGTGGAGCCGGCGTCGGTCGTGCGTCATGAGGATGCGCTCCAGTGTGGGGGAAGAGCGGGTCAGGACATGCGTACGCACAACTTGGACTAGACCACTACGGGGCGTCAATGGGCGTTCGGGGGTCGGGCGGTGGGATCGGTCGGTGCAACCGATCCCCGCGAAACGGTGAGCCGTCGCCTCGGCGGCGGCGGCCTCCTCCCAGGTCCCGGGCCGACCGCGCCGCCGCCCGGCCATGTCGGTGCAGACCGAGGTGTCGGTGCGGTTGCGGGGTCCGAGCGTCGAGACGACGGCGTCCCGGCCGGTCACGGCCTCGCGGATCGCGGCCGGGTCCATGGCGTCCGCGGTCACGGTGCGCAGCTCCGGGTGGCCGGTGTGCGGCAGTCGGGCCGGGTCGCGGACCACGGCCGTGACGTGGTGGCCGGCCTCCAGGGCGTGCCGTTTCCTCTTCGCCGGGATCCCGGCCCACGTGTGGACGCCGCGCCACGCCCGGTGGGCCGGAGGCACCGCACATCGTGCGGCGCCTCCGGCCCGTCCCTTCGGGGGAACCGGTCAGGCGGGACGGGGATCAGGCGCGGGCGAGGTAGAAGCCGCCGTGGCCGCTGCAGCCGGTCGGCCAGTGGGCGCCCGCGCGCCACCCCGCCGGGATGGGCGAGTTGGGGCAGGTGAGCAGGCCGACCTTGGGGAGCTGGTGGTACCAGAGACCGGCGTTGTGGCAGCCGTAGACCTGGTAGCCGGTGACGACGTACCCCGGGACGATCGGGGACCCGCCGCAGGTCCAGATCCCGTCCTTGACGAGGTTGTGCCGCCAGGAGCCGACACCGTTGCAGCCGGCCGGGCTGTGGTCGGTGATGACGTACCCGGGGACTATCGGGGAGCCGCCGCAGGTGTAGAGCCCGTCCTTGGCCGGCTGCTGGTACCAGGAGCTCCAGCCGTTGCAACCGTTCCTGTCGTAGGCGGTGAGGACCCAGCCGTCCGGGATGGCGGCGCCGGCGCAGGACCACCGGCCGGGGCCGTCACCCCAGCCGGACGGCTGGGCGGCCGCGGTCGACATGCCGGTGGCGGTGCCGGTGAGGGCGAAGGCGGCGACGAGCGCGAGCGCGCCCATCGTGGCGCCGATGCCGCGGCGGACGACCGCGCCGGTCAGACGCTTCCACAGATGACGGAGACGCATGGTCGGTTCACTCCAGTCCTGGCGGCGGGCGCGCGTGACGCCCGCTGGGTCGGGGGGATGGCCGAGCAGTGGAACGAGCCTCACCCTAGTGTGGAGATTTCATGGATTTCCGGTGACCGAACTGCGGAGGCGGCAACTTGGCCGGAACATGCACAACAGCGTCCGGCCGGGAGTGCTCCGGCACGGTCGTCCGCGCCGTCCACCGGCAGGATCCCCGGGGGTTCGGCGGCCCGGGCAGGAACGGCCGGGGCCGTAGGGATGGTCGGCCCTGCCCGGACGACCCTGCCGCGCCGGTGTCGTCCACGATCAGGACGCCTCCCGGATCGGCCGAGCGCTCGACGACGTACTCACGCACGTCACCGGGCACCCCGTCCGAACCCCCAACTCGACCCCGCTCCGCGCGAGTCCGCACCCCCGCAGCGGGCGTGGTCCGTGCCGGTGCCCGGCTGCCTCGCACGAGTCCGCCGCCGGGCCTGAGCCCGGTCCTGAGGGGTCAGCGGGTGAGGGAGACGGCGAAGGGCTCGAAGCCGTGTCGGCGCAGGATGTGGGGCACCAGGAGGATCATGGCCTCGGTGGCGCGGGCCGTGGTGATGCCGCCGAGGTCCTCGATCCATGCGGGCTGCCAGCCGAGGTCGCCGAGCAGGCCGGTGACGGTCTTCTTCGCGTTCCGGTCATCGCCCGAGAGATAGGCGGTCGGTGGGGTGGCCAGGGTGTCGGGGGCGGTCATGACCGTGAACAGCATGGTGTTGAGGGTCTTGACCACACGGGTGTCCGGGAGTGCGGCCTGGAGGTGCTCGGCGAGGCTGCTGCCGGGATAGCACAGGTCACCGGGCAGACCGTCGTCGGCGTCGCGGGTGGCGTTGGAGACGTCGACGAGGAGTTTCCCGCGGAGCTCGGCGCGCAGGCCGGCCAGGCGCTCCAGGGAGGTGTCGCCGGGCGTCGCGTTGATCACGATGTCCGCGGTGCGGGCGGTGGTGCGCTGGTCGGCGAAGGCGATCCGCGGGGCGATGCCGGAGGCGAGGGCCGCGGTCTCTTCCGGGTTCCGGACACCGAGGGTGACACGGTGTCCGGCTGCGGAGAGCTTGCCGGCGAGGTTGGCGCCGACGCGGCCGGCGCCCAGGATGCCGATGTCGGTCATGCCGATGCTGGTCATGAGGTGGATGCTCCCTGCGGTGTGAGGTGGGTGGAGCGGAGGTGTCCGGTCAGGCGATCGGCGACAGGACCGTGAGGGCGGCGGGGTGGAGGCCGGGGGCGGCGGCCAGGAAGTCGCGACTGCCCGTGGTCCAGGGCTCGCCCGCCAGGTCGGTGACGGTGCCTCCGGCCTCGGAGACCAGCAGCGCACCGGCGACCAGTCCGGAGCGGACGTCGGAGAACTGCCAGAAGGCGTCGGTGCGTCCGGCCGCGACGTGGATGAGCTGCATCGTGGCGGGAACGGACACGCGCACGACCAGGCCGTTGACGAGCATGGCGGTGACCGAGTCGCCGATCCGCCGGAAGGTGCGCTCGTCCTCACCGGGCCTGGCCTGGCCGGTGCCGACGAGCGCGGCACCCAGATCGGTCTTGGCGGACACCTTCAGGGGCCGGCCGCCCAGGCGGGCGCCGCCGCCGGCGACGGCGGTGTAGGTGTCGCCGGTCAGCGGCAGGTGGACGACGGTGAGCACCGGCCGGTTGTCGCGGACCAGGGTGGCGGTCACGGCCCAGTCCTCCATGCCGTGAACGTGGTTGATGTTGCCCTCGGCGGGGTCGACGACCCACCACTCCCCCGACGGGAGCGCACCGCCGGCCAGTTCGTCCTCGGCCCACCGCGATCCCCGCCGGGCCCGCAGCAGCGGCTCCCGCAGCACGTCCAGCACCGCGTCGTCGTTGGCGTGGATCTCGGCGACGACCTCCTCCAGACTCACGCCCCGGGCGTGCGGGGTGTGGCGCTCGCGCAGGGTGAGGCCGGCGGCCTTCACCGCCGCGGTCACCTCGGGCAGGAGCGTCGTACCGGCGGCGAAAGGCATGGCTGTGCTCATGGCGGGCTCCCTGGGGTTCGATGTGTGCGGGCGGTCTGTCTCGCGTCCGCACTTCGACGGTAGGGGCCCCTGTCGTTAACAACAAGTGCATGCTGTTCACTCGTAGAGTTACTGTCATGCAACTGGATCTGAACCTCCTCACGGCCCTGGACGCACTGCTGGAGGAAGGCAGCGTGGCCGGCGCCGCGGCACGCCTCCACGTCACCGCACCGGCGATGAGCCGCTCACTGGGCCGCATCCGCAAGGCCACCGGCGACCAGATCCTGGTCCGCACCGGCCGCACCATGGTCCCCACCACCCGCGCGCTGGCCATGCGCGCCCAGGTCCACGCCCTCGTCCAGCAGGCCCATCACCTCCTGTCCGCCCAGCAGGAACTCGACCTGACGGCCCTGGACCGGGTGTTCACCGTGCGCTGGCACGACGCCCTGACCGCCGCCTGCGGCACCGCCCTGATCACCGCCGTCCACCGCCGGGCCCCCGGCGTCCGGCTGCGCCTGTCCGCCGAACCCGGGACGGACGACGCCGAGTTGCGCCGCGGTGAGGTCGACCTCGAATCGAGCTCCAGCGCCCCCACGCTCCCCGACATCCGCCACCGCCTCGTCGGCGGCGACCGGCTGATCGTCGCCGTCCGGCCGGGCCACCCCCTCACCGAAGGCCCGCTGAGCATCGAGCGCTACGCGGCCGCCGAACACCTCACCGTCTCGCGACGCGCAAGCCTGCGCGACCCGATCGACGACGCGCTGAGCACCCGCGGCCTGGAGCGACGCGTCGTCGCCGCCGGCCCCACCGCCACCTTCGCACTGCAACTCGCCCTCGACACCGACCTGGTGGTCACCCTCCCCGACGCGGTCACCCGCGCGGCCCGGGAACGACTCGGCCTCGCCACACTGCCACTGCCGCTCCCGCTGCCCGAGGTCCCCCTGTACCTGCTGTGGCACCAGCGCTACGACGACGACCGCGCCCACGCCTGGCTGCGTGAGACGGCCGCCGAAACCGTCCGGACGTTGTTCGCGCCACCGACCGCCTCCCGACAGCCCCTCACCATCCGGCCCGGGCGATGACGGACAACCGGGGATCGGGGCCGTGGCGGCCGGCTCCCGTTCTCGTCACCATCGGGTCCGTGCTCGGCCATCGGCTCCTCCTCGGGGATGAGGAGAAGGAGGCGGCCCGGCCCCGTCGGCCGGCCGCTCACCGGTTCGTTCGGCGTGCTGGGGAACCTCGAAGCCCCCGGCGGGCGTGCGCCGGCGGACCGTGGCCGGGTGGGCCAGGCGCCAGCCGTGGGCACGCCGGCGTTCGCGCCAGAAGTGGGCGTACCGGCCGTCGGATGCGAGCAGTTCGGCGTGGTCACCCTGCTCCACGGCGCGACCCCGGTCGAGGACCACGATGTGGTCCGCCTCGCGCAGTGTGTTCAGCCGGTGCGCGATCACCAGAACGGTTCGGTCCCGTGCGAGGGCCGCCATCGCCTGCTGCAGGGCGTGCTCGTTGTCGGCGTCCAGCGCCGCCGTCGGCTCGTCGAACAGCACCACGGGGGTGTCCTTCAGGAGGGCGCGCGCGATCGAGATGCGTTGCCGCTCACCGCCGGAGAGACGGCTGCCGCCCTCCCCGACCGGCGCCTCCCAGCCGCCCGGCAGGCGGTCGGCGATGTCGTCGACCCGCGCGGTGCGGGCCGCGGCGAGGACCTCCTCGTCGGTGGCGTCGGGCCGGCCGACCCGGATGTTGTCGCGAATGCTCCCGTCGAAGAGGTGGACGTCCTGGAAGACCACGGAGATGGCCGCCATCAGATCCTCGCTCCGCATCTCGCGTACGTCCACACCGCCGACCCGGACCGTGCCGGCGTCGGGATCGTAAAACCGCGCGATCAGCTTGATCACGGTCGTCTTGCCGGCACCGGACGGACCGACCAGGGCGGTCATCCGACCTTGCGGCACGCGCATCGACAGCCCGTCCAGGACCGTGGCGCCGTCGTAGCCGAAGCGTACGTCGTCGAGTTCGAGGTCGGCGCCGTCCGCCTGCTGCGGCGCCGCCGGTTCGGGCAGCGTCCTGGTGGCGAGCAGTTCGTCGATCTCGGTCAGCGCGTTCTCGGCGACGCGGATCGCGCCACCGAGTTCCGCGGTGAGCATGATCGGCTCGACGAACCGGACCGCCAGCACCAGCAGGGCGATCAGTTCGGCCGCCCTCAGCGAGCCGTCGAGCGCCAGGTCGGTGCCCAGGGTCAGCAGCACGACGAACGACGCCTGCGCGACGAAGCCGAGCGCGACCACGCCGGGCACGGCGGCACGCAACGTCCGGCGACCGGCCGCGTGCTGCGCGACGAGCGCCTGGTCGAGTTCGGCATGCCCCCGGACCGTACGGCCGAAGGCCCGCAGCACCGGTTGGGCCCGGGCGAATTCGACGATCCGCCCGGCGGCATCGGCATGGATGCGGTCCGTGTCCCGGTCGGCGGCCTGCAGGGCACGGCCGGCCACGCGGTACACCAGCGCCACCGCGACCGCGGCGACGGACATCGAGACGGCCAGTCGCCAGTCGAACAGGAACATCGCGAGCACCACGACCAGCGGTGTGACGAAGGTGTCGACCAACTGCCGCAGAAGGTGCGCCGGCACCCCCATGATGTCGACCACGCGATGCGCGGCCAGGCGTCCGAGTCCGCCGACGCGATCGGCGGTGAACCAGGACAGCGGAAGCCGCGCGACCTTGTCGCCGATCCGGTGGTGCAGGTCGCGGCTCAGACCCGCGCCGGTCCGGAAGCCGGCCTGCGTCGCCGGGTAGCCCACGGCCGCGCAGCCGACCCACAGCACCGCGAGCACGATCACCCACGGCCAGGCCCGTTCCGGTTCTTCGCCGAGCAGTTCGCGAAGGATCGGGACGAGCAGGACGAACGCCGCGCCCTGCAGCAGCGCCGCAACGGTGAACCGGCCGAGCAGCCGGCGCAGCGCACGGTCGTGCGCCGGGCCGAGTGCGGTGAACAGTCGTCGGATCACCGTGCCCCCTCCTTCGCGGTGCCGGCCCCGGCGTGGGGGTCGTGATCGTCGGCGCCCTCGGGCCCGGTCCGTTCCTGCAACCGCCACATCCGCGCGTACCGTCCACCGGCGGCCAGCAGTTCCTCGTGGGTGCCCTGCTCGACCGTCCGGCCCCGGTCGAGCACCACGATGCGGTCGACGCCGACCAGCGGGGCCAGCCGATGCGCGACGACGAGCACCGTCCGCCCGACCGCCAGCTCCGACAGTGCGTCCTGGATCAGCGCCTCCGACTCGGCGTCGGCGTGGGCCGTCGCCTCGTCGAGCACCACGATCGGGGTGTCCGCGAGAATCGCCCGCGCGATGGACAGCCGCTGCGCCTCACCACCGGAGAAGCGGACCTCACGGCCGACCCTGGAGTCGTAGCCCCGCGGCAGCGCGCGGATGCGTTCGTCGACGGCCGCCGCCCGGGCCGCGCGGCGCACCGTCCCGTCGTCCGCGTCGGGACGGGCGAGGCGGATGTTGTCCCGCACGCTGGCGTCCAGCAGTTGAACGTCCTGCAGGACGAACGACACCAGCCGGTACAGCTGCTCCGGTGCGATGTCGCGCAGGTCGACGCCGCCGATCGTGACGGTGCCGCGGGTCGGGTCGAAGAAGCGCGGCAGCAGCTTGGCCAGGGTGGTCTTGCCCGAGCCCGAGCTCCCGACGAGTGCCGTCACGGTGCCCGGTTCGAGCACCAGGTCGATGCCGCTCAGCACCGTTCGGTCCGCGTCGTAGCCGAACTCCACCCCGGACAGCTCCACCCGGGCGCCGCCGCCGAGCTCGGGCCGCCGCGGTGCCGTGGGGAGTGCCAGCTCCGGCGCCACGAGCAGCGCACCGACCCGCTTGGCCGCCGCACGCGACTTCTCCACGTCGTCGCCGTAGTGGTGCAGCGCCTGCAGGGGCCCGGCCAGCCCCAGTCCGAGGATCGTGAACGGCAGCAGCTCGACCGCCGGAAGGCGGCCGGAGGAGACCAGCGCCGTACCGCCGGCCAGGACGGTGAGCAGGATGGTGACCGGGCTCAGCGCCAGCTGCGAGAGCGCGCTCGCCCGGTAGGCCTTCGAGATCCAGGCGAGGAAGAAGTCCGCGAAGTCGTCGGCGGCCTTCGCGTACTGCCGGTGGGCCCGCCCGGCCTGCCCGAACATCTTCACCACCGCGATGCCCTCGACGAATTCGACGACCCTGCCGACGATGCGCTGCTGCGCCTCGTCGAAGGCCGCCGTCTGCGCGTCCAGGGTCATCGCCGTCCGGACGAACAGCGCGACGCCGGCCACGATCGGGATCAGCAGGATCAGTGCCATCCGCCGGTCGACCCGGAACAGGTACGCGAGCGTCGCCAGCGGCGTGAGCGCGCTGGAGGTGAGGCTCAGCAGCGTGTGCGCGACCAGGTGGTGCATCGTGTCGACGTCGTGCTGGACCGCCTTCCCGATACCGCCCGCACCCTGGTCGGTGAACCACCCCAGCGGGACGCGGCCGAGCCGGTCCACCAGCCGTCGGCGCACCGACAACTGGAAGTCCAGATCGGCACGGTGCGCGAGGGTGCCCGCCGCGGTGGTCAGCAGCAGCCAGAGCGCCGACGCGGCCGCCGCGATCACGGCCACCGTCCAGGCCCGGCCCCGGTCGACCGGGCCGGCCACCAGCAGTACCCGGGCCAGTTCGGCCACCGCGGCGAGCGGTACGAGGGCGATCAGCGCCGCGACGGCCTGCAGACCAATCGCCGTGCCCAGCCGCGATCGGACGGGGCGCAGTAACTCCCCGAGGCCCACGGCATCCGGGGGTCGTGCCTGCTCGGTACTCATCGGGCCCCGTCGCCTTCCGGCCGTATCCGCGGCCGGGTGCCGTGCGGCAGGGCGACGGCCGTCGAGCGCCGACCGCCGCCCTCCGCGGGGCGGGCGGGCGGCCCGGGGGCGTCCTGGGCGGGGTTCGTGGTTCTCGTCGCGGTACAGGGCCGGCCGCCGCGGGGCAGGCGGGCCGTGGGAGCGAACGGATCGACGGGGGCGGCGGTCATGCCGGGACGACCTTCCTGTGACGGTCTTCGGGGGGGCGGTGCGGCCGGTGCCTTCCGGGGTGCTGATCGGCTCACCGGGAGAGGGGTGATCCGGACACCGCGGTCCGGACACCGTGGTCCGGGTACTGGGGCTGCACGGTGGCGCCGCCCCTCGCCGGTGGTCCCGGTCAGCCGTACATCGCCACGCGGTGGAGGGCCGCGAGCGCGTCGTCGATGGGATGGGGCTGCGGCCTGCCCGAAGGGTCGAGCCTGTTCCACCTCTGCATGTTCACCGCGACCGCCATCTGCCGTTTGCCGTCGGCACGGGTCATGGCCAGTGCTCCGCCGCCCCAGACCGTGCCGCCGTGGCCCCAGAAGGTGCCCTGGCCGGGGCCCTCCGTCGGGTACAGGCCGAGGCCGTAGTCGATCACCCGTCCCTCCTGGGAGACGATCGGGACGGTCCGTTGCATCTGCGCCAGCGACGACGGATTCACGATCTCGCCGGCCAGCAGCATGCGGTAGAAGCGGTTGAGGTCCGCGACGGTCGATATCAGCGAGGCCGACGGCCCCGTCCACGACATGTCGTAGAGGCTGTAGTCGCGCGGCGGGTCGATCATGCCGAACCACGCCTCGTAGAGCTGCGAGTGTTCCCCTTCGATGTGGGGTCCGACGGGGAACGCGGTGTCCCGGAGTCCGGCGCGCTCGATGACGTTCCGGGTGATGCACCGCTCGGCCGCCGTGCCGGTCACCTCTTCCAGAAGCCGGGCGAGGAGCAGGTAGTTGGTGTTGGAGTACGTCCCCGGCGTGCCGCCGGGAGTGCCGACGGCGGGTGCGGTGACCCCCATCTCGATCAGCTCGACGGGGTCGAACCGCGTGAGCCGGTGTTCGTCCAGGCTCTGCGGCCCGGTGTCCGCGAGGACGGGGAGGGCCTTGAGCGAGGGGTAGGCGTAGGGGAGGTATTCGGCGAGGCCGCTGGTGTGGTTGATCAGCATCCGGACCGTGATCGCGCCACCGCGTCCTCGGGGCACCAGCCCCGGAAGGTACCGGCCGATCGGCGTGTCGAGACCGATTCGACCGGCCTCGACCTGCTGCAGGACCGCGGCGGCGGTGAAGGTCTTGGTGATGCTGCCGACCCGGTGCCGCAGGCCGGCGGTGACGGGGCGGCCGGTGGCGGTGTCCGCCACCCCGGCGGCGCCGCGCCAGACCTGGTCCCCGTCGCGCACCTCGGCGAACAGGCCCGGCATCCCGGCGCGGTGGACGGCTTCGACGGCGGCATCCAGCGCCGCGGGATCCAGTGAGTTCCTCACGACATGAGTCCTTTCGCACTGCTCGGGGTGAGTTCCACATCCATCGCCCGACCTGGGCGACAGGCACACGTGACACGCCGGCCGGCCTGCTGCCGGATCGCCCGGCGCGCTCATGAGGCCATTATGCACGCGGTGCGTGCAACACCAAGTGCATTGGCTAGACTGGGCTCGACGAGAGGGGCGAAATGGCAGCTCGCAGGCGTTGGTCGACCGAGGAGATCCTGGACGCGGCAGCGGAGTTGCTGCGCACGAGCGACACGGAGTCGTTCAGCGTGCGCAAGCTCGCCGCCACCCTCGGGACCGATTCCTCCAGCCTGTACCGGCACTTCCGCAGCAAGATCGAACTGCTGCGCGCGGTCGCCGACCGGGTCCTCCTGGCCTCCATGGACGGCTACCGCGCCGAGGGTGACTGGAAGGAGCGCATCACCGCCCTCGCCCTGCGCATGAGGGAGACGTTCGGCCGGCAGCCCCAGCTCGCCGCGGTCTGGGGACGGTACGCGTCAGGCGGCGCCGGGTCCCGGCTGGTCATGGAAGAGGTGCTGCAAGCCCTGCGCGCGTCGGGACTGCCCGACGAGGAGATCCCGGCGCGCTACCACCGGCTCGCGGTCCTCATCTCCGCGTTGATCGCCTCCGAGGCCGGAGTCAGCACCATCACCCCGGAGGAGTACGAACAGGGCATGGAGCTGTTCCGCGTCGCGGTACTCGGCGCCGACCCCGAACGCTTCCCCGCACTGGCCCACTTCGCCCGCGACGTCCGCCCCCTCGGGGTCGACCGCCGCGCCGCGTTCGAGGAGATCCTTGCCGCCCAACTCGCCCACATCGAGGCCTCGATCCCCCCGAGCCGGCCGACCGGCCCGTAAGTGCCCTGCGCCGGCACCGACCCCTGATCGCGAACCCGCGGAAGGACGGTGCTCGACGACTTCGGGGAGGCCGCCGGTCCTACCGCCGGACCCGGACCCGCCACATGCGAAAGCCGCCGCTCCAACGGCACCCGGCGCCGTGGACACCTCGACCGGGAGAACGTCCCGCACCTCCGTTCCCGGCGGGCCGTCAGCCGACATCGCAGCGACCGGGATCCCCGGGAGAGTCAGGCCGAGGGCGGACGCCGGCGGGCGCCGTCATCCGAACAGGCGGGCCAGGGCCAGCGCGGCGGCGCCCTGCGGGACGGCGAGGTCGGTGGCGCGGGTGAGGGTGACGTGCTGCCAGTGCGGGTCGGGCAGGCGGCCGGCGAGCTCGGCGCGGATCGCCGTCTCGTAGGGTGTCGGGTCCGCGAGGAGGGCGGGGCCGCCGAGGACGACTTCCTCGACGTCGAGGAGCCGGACCAGGTTGGCGACGCCGAGGGCGAGCGCGGTCGCGGCCTCCCCGGTGCGACCGGCGCGCAGGGCGGTGAGGCAGACGGCCTCCAGGCATCCGCGGGCGCCGCAGGCGCACAGCGGGCCGGCGGGGTCGATGCACTGGTGGCCGAACTCGCCGGCGTTGGTGCGTGCCCCGCGCTGGACCTGCCCGCCGAGGACCAGACCGGCCCCGACCCCGTCGCCGAGGTAGATGAAGGCGCGGTTGTCGAGGCCGAGGCCGCTCAGGACGCCGGCGGTGGTGTTCTTCTCGACGAGGACCGGCAGCCCGGTGCGCGCCTGCATGGCCTCGCGCAGGTGCAGGCCGTGCCAGGTGGGCATCCCGGTGACCTGGTGGAGGATGCCGTCGCGGGTGTCGAGGGGTCCGGGGCAGGCGAGGCCGAGGCCGAGGACGTGGTCCGGCGCGGACCGTGCCGTGAGGTCCCGGACCATGGCGGCGATCAGTTCGAGGGTCGGGCCGGGCTCGCCGTCCGCATCGACCGGCGCCCCGGCCTGTGCGGTGACCGCGCCGGTGAGGTCGACCCTGAGCAGGCGCAGTTCGCGGCGGCCGATCTCGACGCCGAGGGCGCAGCGGGAGTCGGGGACGAGGCGCAGCAGGGTCCGGGGTTTGCCGCTCTGTCCGGCGACGCGTTCCTGCCCGGCCTCGGTGAGCAGGCCGTCGTCGAGCAGGCGCGCGGTGATCTTGCTGATGGCCTGGGCGGTGAGTCCGGTACGGGTGGCCAGTTCGACCCGGCTGGTGCCGTTGTCGGCGGCGGCGCGGACCGCGCGCAGGACGGCGGCGTCGTTGCGGTCGCGGAGCAGGGCGAGGTTGAGGGCGCTGTGCGGGGCGGGGTCGGTGGTCACCTGTCGATTATGGGAGCTTGCCGGTTAGTCCACACTGTTGTTTAACTTGGGGCATGGATTCCCCGCCCCTCAACGTGGGACTCATCGGCTACGGCATCGCCGGTGCGGTCTTCCACGCGCCCTTGATCACCACCACGCCCGGCCTGCGCCTCGCGGCCGTGGTGACCTCCGACCCGGCACGCCGCGAGCAGGCCGCCCGGAACCACCCGCGGGCCGCGCTGCTCCCCGACGCCGACGCGCTGTGGGCGCAGGCACCCGGGCTGGGCCTGGACCTGGTCGTGGTCGCCTCCCCCAACCGCACCCACATCCCCCTGGCCACCGCCGCCCTCGAGGCCGGGCTGCCGGTCGTGGTCGACAAGCCGCTCGCCGCCACCTCCGCCGAGGGCGAGAAGCTGGCCGAGCTGGCCCGGGAGCGGGGGCTGCCGCTCAGCGTGTTCCAGAACCGCCGCTGGGACGGCGACTTCCGCACCGTCCGGCAGCTGGTCGCCTCGGGCCGGCTGGGCCGGGTCAACCGGTTCGAGTCGCGCTTCGAACGCTGGCGCCCCGAGCTCAGCGGCGCCTGGCGGGAGCTGGGCGACCCGGCCGAGGCCGGCGGCGTGCTCTACGACCTCGGCGCCCATCTGGTCGACCAGGCGCTACAGCTCTTCGGCCCCGCGACGCGGGTCTACGCCGAACTGGACGCCCGCCGCACCGGCGCCGCGACCGACGACGACAGCTTCGTCGCCCTCACCCACACCGACGGCACCCGCTCCCACCTGTGGATGAGCGCGACCGCCGGCGACCTCGGCGCCCGCTTCCGGGTCCTGGGTTCGCAGGGCGCCTACGTCACCCACGGCCTGGACGGCCAGGAGGACGCGCTGCGCCGCGGCCGCACCCCCGCGGACCCCGACTGGGGCGTCTTCGCCGGCGAGCGCTGGGGCGCACTGCGCGCCGGGGACACGGTCGAACCGGTGGCGACCCTGCCCGGCGCCTACCAGGACTACTACGCGGGCCTGGTCGAGGCCCTGCACGGCCGCGGACCCGTCCCGGTCGATGCGCGCGACGCCGTCGAGACCCTGCGCGTCCTGGAAGCCGCACAGCGCTCCGCCCGCGACGGCGCGGCGGTGACGCCGTGACCCTCGACATCGCCGGGCTGGAGCGCCAGCACCGGGAGCTGCAGCTTCCCACGGCCGACCTGAACGACGTCTGGCGGCTGGGTTCCCTGATCGTCGCCGAGGCCCGGCGACGGAGCCTGTCGGTGACGGTCGACATCCACCACGGCGGGCAGCAGGCCTTCCACGCCGCGCTGCCGGGCACCAGTGCCGACAATGACGACTGGATCCGCCGCAAGTCGGCCGTGGTCCGCCGGTTCGGCGAGGCCTCCTACCTGGTGGGCGAGCGCCACCGGGCCAAGGGGCGGGCCTTCGACCTCGACCCGGCGCGCTACGCCGCGCACGGCGGCTCCTTCCCGCTGCTGGTGCGCGGCACGGGGATGGTCGGAACGGTCACCGTCTCCGGCCTGCCGCAGATCGAGGACCACATCCTGGTCACCGAGTGCCTGGCCCGGTACCTGGCGGAGAGGCAGGAACGGCCCGGCTGATCCCATCGGGTCATCAGGTCATCGGCCTGAGGTCGCCGCCGGTGCACGCGGGAGGGACCGGACGGCTCCACGGTGTCCGGGCCCTCCCGGCGTCCGGTTCAGCCCTGCAGCTCGCCGGTCTGCACAAGGGCGCGAAGCTGCCCGCGCTCCACCGGCAGCCCAGCCGTACGCAGCCAGGCATCCCGGTTCGCCATCGACCCCCAGCAGGACTCCTGTTCCACCAGGGCCGCCAGGAGGGCACTCTGCGCCCGCGTCAATCGGGCTCCCGCCGAACGGGGCTCGCGGAAGGCGGAGGCGAGCAGCGGACCCCAGTCCCGGTCGACGGTGTACTGGCTGCACAACGGGACGAGGGCGAGCGCGGCGGGCAGGACCTGCTCGAAGCTCTCGGCCCGTTCGAGCAGTCCGCGCAGCACGGTGAAACGGAACCGGCCGTCGACCTGCGGCAGCGGCTCGTCGAACCAGCCGTCCACCGCCGCGGGGTCGGCCAGCACGGCCAGCAGAACGTCCACCGCCGACGGGTCCGCGGTGCCCAGCGCGGCGCACGTGCGTACGGCCGGGTCCTCGTCGGTGAGCAGCGCCCCGGTGTCCCGTCCCCACAGGGCCAGGGTGAGCAGCGCGCCCGCACGCTCACGCCGCGGCCCCTGACCACGGGCGACACCCTCCAACCGGTCCGCCGCAACGGGTACGCGACCGGCGAGGTCGTCGGCCGCGAGCAGATGCGTCACGGCGCCGAGCGCCGCCTCCCGGACCGCGTCGTCCGGGTCGTCGAGGAACGGCGCGACGGCATCGAAGATCTGCGGCCGGACGGCCCGGCACGCGCGTACGGCCTCCAACTCCTCGATCTCTTCCGCGTCCTGCGGTTCGGCGAGGGCCTCGTCGTCCCAGGCCGCGGACTCGGCGAACTCGCCGAGCCATTCCAGCAGCGCCGCCCTGAGCGGGCGTCTGCGGTCGTCCCACGGGAAGAAGCTCTCGTGAAGGGCCAGCGTGCGCGGATGCGGGAGGACCCCGGCGATGAACAGGGCCGCCGGCGCGGTCGCGGAGTACAGCGAGCCCTGATGGAGAACCGACATCTCCAACCGGCCCAGCGAAGCGGCCTGGACCTCGGGATCCTCCTCCAGCAGCCCGCGCAGATCGTCCGCCGTGGTGTCGGCCGGGCCGTAGGCATGGGCGAGTGCCGCCCAATCGGTGCGGTGGAGCACCGTGGCCGGGTCCGGGCCCGTCGTCGCGGGGATCTCGGTCGTCGTGGGGATCTCGTGTGAGGACATGATCCGAATCCTGCACCCGGCCTCGGACACCCCGCCCCCGCCGGCACCCCCTGGGAGACCCGGGGCGCTCCGGGTCCTGGGTCACCGGTCCCGGGCCGATGAGGCAGACTCGGCCCCGGGCCGGCAGGGGCCCAGGGGGTGGTGTCCGCGCCGACCGGGCCCCGCGCCCACCGCCTTCGGCCGAACCGCTTCAAGGAGCAGCAGTTGACCCCGTACTCCCTGGCGTTCTACGTGGACGTCGTCACCACCGGCACCGTGCTCGGCGTGCGCCCGACCGACTCTCCCGACCGTGTCAGCGAGGTCCTGGGGCCGGACTACGGCGAGCACGTCTTCGACAACCGCCACATGGTCCGTGACTACGGGCTGACCGAGTTCTTCTGGGGCCGTGCCCGCGCCGACCGCCCCTGGTCGGGCCACCACTTCTCCCTGCAGGTGCACCGGCTCGCACGCCGGGACCGTACGGCCGCCGACACGACGCTCCGCGCCCGGTACGGGCGGTTCGCCCCCAGGCTTCGGTTCGAGAAGCTGCGCCGGCTGCTGGATCGGCGCGGCGTCCCCCTGCTGGAGATCCCGGAGATCCCGGCGAACGCACCGCACTACCGGACCTTCTGGCAACCCGATTCCCGGGTCGCCGTCCTCGTCATCGCCGCCCACGGCGAGTACAGCACGCCGGACGACCTGCGGGTCGGCGACGTGTACAAGATCCTCGCCCCGATGACCGTCGAGGAAGTGCAGCGGCGAAGGGCACAGGGCGGCCCCGTCGGTGCCGCACGGTGACCGGGCGCTCCGGTCGGCCGGTTGAGCGCTGACCGGGCCCGCTCTGCACCCGGGCCGGGTCACCGCCCCGGTGCGGGCAGGTGCGGGCCGGTCACCTCGGGTCGCGCTCCTACGGCCGCCCGTCGTGTACTGCGGGGCTGAACCGCGGGCCTCGGCCCATGCGCCGGGCAAGGCGCCCAGCGCCGTAGCGGACGGCGTTCAGCGACCAGAGCGACAACCAGTACACGGAGAAGCCCAGGAAGAACAGGCTCGCAAAAGCGAGAGCGTCACCGACGGCGGCCGGTGGCTGGAATTTGAACAGCGAGGCGAAGATCAGCACAGCCGCGGCCGAGAAGACCATGGGCGCGCATGCCGCCAGCACCTTCCATACGGCACCACCGCGCATGACCAGCCGCTCGAACCCGAAGGCGACGGGGAGGATGACCACACTTGTGGCGAGTCCCATGCCGGCGGCGGTCAGGACGGCCTTGGCGTAGTCATGGGCGATGGGCACGTTGTCGATGAAGAAGACCGCCACGACGGGAAGGGTGATGAGCATGAAGGTCATGACGATGACCGCCGTCGTCATGGCGACGGACAGTGCGTGCCGAAGGATCGCCCACCGTCGGGAAGCGGGGCCGCGGCCGGGTACGGGGTTGTCCGAGGCGGTGGCGGTGGCGGGTGGATTCGTCGGGGGCCTGCCGGGCACAATCCACTCCTTCACGTCGGGTGTCACCGCCTCTGACGCATCCGCCCGCCTCCGCGGTTGCCGCGTCGGCCCGCGGTTCGGGACGGGCACCTCACCCCGCACCGCCACCGCGGGGTGGAACGGCGTCCCCCTGCCGGACGGAACGTCAGCCGGCCCGCCCGCCCACCCGGCGGGCGCCGCAGGATCACGGGGCACACCGGGGTCCTGCTCCCGGGGTCAGCCCCGCAGGGTGGCGATGGCCTTCTCGATGCGCCGGCGGCGCGTCTCGGGCTGCTTCGCGCCCTCGATGGCGCGTACGTGCTCGCGCTTGCGACTGTGGGTGAGGTTGTCGTAGGCGGCGCGGGCGGCCGGGTCCTCGTCCAGCGCCCGGGCGAAGTCCGCGGGCTCGACGACGACGCGCGGCTCGGTGTCGAGCCCCAGCTCGACCTCGACCTCCTCGCCGATCTCGACGCCCGCGGCCCGCCGGTTGGCGTTGCTGAGGCCGAGCAGGTGACGGCCGCGCAGGATCGCGACGCGGCTCTTCCAGGAGTGCCCGTTGACCGTGATCGTCACCGGCGGCCGCGCGCCCCCGCCGAGCGCCGCCACCACCTCGGGCGGGACCTCCAGGCCCCGCATGGGCTCGGGCGGTTCGACGTGGGTGTGGAACTTCATGGTCTTCTCTCCTGTTCGTCCTGCCGGTTCACCGCGGATCCCGCCCGGCCGGCCCCGGTCACCGCTCCCGCTGCCACTGCCGTTTCCCGTGTCCGGGGCGCGGTTACTCCGCGTAGGGCTGGTCGGCTCCCTGGGCGCTGTAGCCGAGGCTCCAGATGTAGCCCTCCGGGTCGGCGAAGGTGGCGCCGTACCCGCCCCACGGCAGCGCGCCGGCGGGCTTGAGGACGGTCGCGCCGGCCTTCTGCGCCTCGGCCATGATCTCGTCGACCCGCGCCTCGCTGCGCACGACGTAGGTCAGGACCAGACCGCTGAAACCGCTGCCCTCGTGGTCCGTGCCCACCTGGCCGGCCAGGCCCTCGCGGCTGTAGAAGCCGACGGGCGAGGCACCGTCGGAGGCGAAGAACACCGAGATGCCGTAGTCGCTCTGGATCGTCCAGCCGAGTCCCTCGGTGTAGAACTCCTTGGCCCGGTCCATGTCCCGGACGCCGAGCAGGATCGAGCTGACGTGCGCCTTCATGTTGTACTCCTCGTACGTGGGTGATCGTGCGGTGCGGAGGTGGTCACGTGCCGGCCGCGGTATCCGGGCAGGGCCCGGACGCCACCTCGACGCGTGTGTCCGCCGGTGGAACCGGTCGCGAGTGCGATGCTCACCGGTCCCCTTCGGTGACCACCACGCTAGAGGTCGGGCGGTGGCCGGGGCTTCTCGATTCCTGACCGGTCGATTCCTGACCGTCGCCTGCGCCCGTGGCCGTGTGCCCCGAGCCGTGCGATCGGGCGCAGCGCGTGGTGTTCGGCGACGGTCCGGTCGGTGAGCGGGTGGTCGTAGACGGCGATGTCGTCGATCCGGCCGGTGAACCAGGACGATCCGCCGTTGCCGCCGGGCATGGTGCCTCCTTCGACTCCCGGACCTCGACGATGCCGCACGCCGGCTACGGCCCGGCCAACCGGCCAGGTCAGGCCGGGGCGATGCCGTGGAGGACGGCGGTGACGGCGCGTTGGGGGAAGTCGGGTTCGAGCGAGGTGCGGCGCAGGACGACGCGGACCCAGACCGCGCCGGCCAGCAGGTCCATCAGGAGGGCCGGGTCGGTGCCGACGGGAAGTTCGCCGCGGGTGACGGCGCGGTCCAGGACGACCTGTTCGCGGGCGAGTCGATCGGCGAAGAAGTCACGGACGCAGTCGGCCAGTTCGGGGCTCCGGGTGACGGCGCCGAAGACCGGGACGGCGAGTTCCGCGGTCGGCGGGGCGGTGAGCAGGCCCACCACCTGGCGGACCAGGGCCTCCAGGTCCCCGCGGAGGCTGCCGGTGTCGGGGACGGCGAGTTCGAGGCGGCGCGCACCGATCAGGGCGGCGCTCACCAGGGCCCCCTTGGACGACCAGTACCGGTACAGGGTGGTCTTGTTGACGCCCGCGCGCTGGGCGACGCCCTCAACGGTGAGCCCGTCGTAGCCCTGTTCGGCGAGCAGGTCGAGGGTGGCGTCGAAGATCGCGCGGGCCTTGCGCGGACCCGCGGGCGGGGCCGTGGTTCCGTCGGGCAGGGCCGTGGTTCCGTCGGGCATGGCGGATCGGTCGGGCATGGCGGGAAGTTATCACAAATACAACGCAACGTTGCGTTGGATTCGGTACGGTGTCGGCCATGGCGTCGTTCGTGGAGGACGCGTCAGCCCGTACCGTCCTCGAAGCGGCCCCAGCCGCCGACACCACCATGGGAGTGCCGAGTTGACCGAACGCGTCTGGACCGTCGAGGAGTCGCTGGAGTTCCCCGCGCCGCCGGCGGCCGTGTACCCGCTGGTGGCCGACCTGCGCCGGACCAAGGAGTTCAGTCCGGAGGTGTTCGCGATCTGGCAGCGCGGCCGGACCTTCGTCGGCTTCAACCGGCGGGCGTTCTTCGTCTGGTTCACCGTCTGCCGGATCGTCACCGCCGACCCGGGCCGCGAGTTCGCCTTCGACGTCACCTCCTTCGGCCTGCCGATCGCCCGCTGGGGCTACCGCTTCGACCCGGTCGACGGTGACGCCTCGCGCACCCTGGTCACCGAGTACTGGATCGACCACCGCCGCGGCGGGCGCGGCGCCCGGATCGCCGAACTCCTCGGCCTCGTCTTCACCGGCACCCCCGCCGCCGACCGCGCCGACCGCAACCGCACCGGTATGCGCGCCACCCTCCGGCGGCTGCACGAGGCGGTGGAAACGGCGTAGGCGAGACGGGCCGAACCCGATCCGGCAACGCCGGCAGACCCGGCACCACCCGGCGGCCGGGCAGGAGGCCATGACCTGGGCCGCCCGCGTCCTCGTGGAGTCCGAGATCCGCGAGCACGAGGGCCGGCGCTGAACCCGGACGCCGTCGCCTCGTGCGCGGACCGTTGCGAGCTCACACCCTGAACTTTCCGATCAGGTCGGCGGAGCCGAGGGCCACGGCGTCTTCAAGGGGCGTGCGCCTGATCGTCCGTCAATTGACGAAGATCGCCAGGCCGTTGGGCACTCGGCGCTCGGTGGCCTGGTCGAGGTGGTTGCGGACCGCGATGCGGCCCGTGACCGGGTCGCGGGTCGCCAGGGTGGTGGAGCCGCCACCGTCCAGGTGGAGGCCCTCCTCGCAGCCCCAGGCGCGCAGCAGTTCGGCGAGTTCGGCGACGGTCAGGCCGGTGGAGTCGCCACCGCGTCCGTCGGTGGCCAGCAGGTGGAGCAGGCGGCCGCCGTCGGACAGGCCGACGGCGGTGCGGGGCTCGGTCGCCCTGTCGTCCTGTCCCGGTAGCGGCTGGTGATCGCGGAGCAGGTGGTAGGCGCCCAGGGCGAAGGCGAACGGCACCTCGGTGTCGGAGTCCAGCCGGTAGGTCACCCGCACCGGGCTGCCGACCGGCAGCGAGCGCAGGGCCCGGGCGCCCTCCTCGCGCCCGAGCAGGACCAGGGTGTCCGCCGGGATCGGCCCGGAGCCGGGAGCGGCGTCGGCGGAGACGACCACGCCCCGGCGGACCGTCAGCTCGTGGGTTTCCCCGGTGCAGGGCGCGGAGCGCTGCCGGTCGGTGCCGCAGGCGGCGCGGGCGCGGGAGGCCGCGCCCCATCGCGGGTCGAACAGCCCGATCGAGCCTTCGGGCAGGGCGTACTGGTCGAGACCGCCCAGCGGGAGCGGGCCCTGCGGGGTGTGGACGGTGCCGCGCAGGCGCAGCCGCCCGGTGCGGGCGACGCCGTCCACGCCGACGCCGAGCACCTCCTCGCCGCTGCCCCCGGCCGGCAGGGCCCCGCCGAAGCGCTGGCCCTGCGGCACCGCTCCCTTCAGCGGCCGCCCGTCCAGGACCGCCGCGCCGGACGGAGCGCCGGTCGCCTGGACGCCGGGGTGCTGGTCCTCGCCGAGGTGGAAGAAGTCGCCGTTGACGGCGGCGACCGCCCCCTGGTCCGTCGCCATCGAGGACACCGTCGCGCGTTCGGTGACCGTGCCCGTGTGCAGCAGGCCGGCCCGGACGCCGGGGTGCCGCAGATCGACCGTCAGCCGGTGCACCCGGGCCGGACCGTGCGGGGTGCCGAGTTCGAACATCCGGTACTCCACACCGGGGGCGATCGTCTCGACTGCCCCGACCCGCGGTGCCGCGACCGCGAGCGGTACGGCCGCGCCGGTGAGCAGGTGCGCGCCGAGTAGCGGCGCGACGACGAACAGCCGCGAGAAGAAGGGGGTCACCGGGCCATCGTCGGGCGCCGCCACCGGCCGACAGCGGGAACCGCGCGCAGGCCGCGCCGGTGTCCACCCCACCGGCCCCGGAGACCGGCAGACCGCGGCTCAGCGGGCGGGCGGCACCGACGCCGACCTCATCGGCGGGGGACGCGGCTCAGCTCCGCTCCCCCGTGGGTGCCAGCCGGCGGCTGAGGCGCAGGACGTCGGCGACCGCACGCCGGTCGGTGCTGCCGCGGAAGACCGGGACGGGGTGGGCCTCGGGACCGATGAGCAGTCCGGTGCGGCCGTCGAGGGCGGGGTCGGTCGCGGCGGCGATCGAGGAACGTGCGGCCAGCGAGGCCGGGCCGGCGGTGGAGCGTTCGAACCGCCGGCGGACCAGCGGCCACAGCAGGCGCAGCGGCGGGGAGACGATCTGAGGTGAGGTCATGGTGCCGTCGGTCATGGCCGTCGCGGCGCCGCCGGGGTCGGCCGCGAGGACGGCGACTCCGCTGTCGTGCAGGCGTTCGGCGAGGTCCAGGGTGTAGACGAGGTTGGCGAGCTTGGCCCGGCCGTACCAGTGGAACCCGTAGTAGCCGCCCGGCGGCTCGACGGCGGTGAAGGTGCGCTTGGCGAGGCCGATCGCCGACGAGCTGACGTTCACGATCCGGCTCGGTCCGCCGCCCCGGAGCGAGTCGAGCAGCAACTCGGTCAGCAGGTACGGCGAGAGGTGGTTGACGGCGAAGGTGGCCTCGATCCCGTCGACGGTCTGCTGCCGCCGCGCGAACATCGCACCGACGTTGTTGACCAGGATCTTCAGCGGCCCCTCGGCGGTCAGGCGGGCCGCGAGCGCGCGCACCTCGGCGAGCGAGGCGAGGTCGGCGGCCAGGAAGCGCGGTCTGCCGGCGGTCGCGGCCTCGCCGATCCGCTCGACCGCGCGGGCGCCCCGCTCCGGGTCGCGTCCGACGACGGTGACGGCGAGCCCCTGCGCCGCCAGCCCCACCGCGGTCTCCAGCCCGATGCCCCCGGTCCCCGCCGTCACCACAGCCCGCTGTTCCATGGGCCCGCCCTCCGCTCCCGCGCGTTCGGCTCCTTGAAACGGATTAGTATCCGTTTTCATACGAGGACGCTAGCACACGATTCGGATAGCTATCCGTTTTCTGGGGCCGACGCCGCCCGGACCGCCCGGTGGCGGGGGATCAGCGCGGCGGACGCAGGCCTTCGACGAGGACGCCGAGATACACCTCGGCCCGCTCGGGGCCGTGCTCACCGGAGCGCAGCGCGTGCTCGACCCCGCAGAGCAGACGACGCACGTCACCGGGCCCGATGTCCCGGCGGATCGCGCCGGTCAGACGCGCACGGTCGAGCAACCGGGCTGTGGCACTGTCCAGTTCACGCTTCAGCTCGACGGTCCGGGCATCCGTGTCGGTGGCCGACTCCAGTACGGCGGCGAACCCGGAGTCCTCCAGGGCCCGCGCCAGCGTGAACCGCAGCAGCCTCCGCAGGCCCGCGAGCGGATCCTCGTCCGCGGCCGCGGCCCGGGCCTCCTCGACCAGCTCCCGAAAGCGTTCGACGAGCAGCGCCTCCCACAGCGCGTGCCGGTTCGGGAAGTGCCGGTACACCGTCCCCACACCGACCCCGGCCAGCCGCGCGATGGCGTTCAGTTGCAACGAGTCGTCCCCCGCCGCCACCTGCTCCCGCGCCACCTGCAGCACCCGGGCACGGTTGCGCGCGGCATCCGCCCGCCGCCCCGGCCCCTGCTCACCCGTCGCTCTCACCCGGTCAGCATAGGCGGGCCCGCACACCGCTCCGGGTCCGCCGAACCGGCGGCGGAGGACCCGCGGACCTGGCGGCCGGCGCCGGGCACCCCCAGGAGGGCCCCCGCAGCCGAGGTCGCCCGCACAACCACTCGCCTCAAGCCGGTCCCCCGTGCCGTGAAATGATCCCTCGCCGGAGGAACGTCCCAACAGCAGTGTCCTAGGGGGTGGCTGGGGCGCTGGTGAGGTCATGGGGCATGGTAGGTGGGGTTGGATCGTTCCGCGCCGGGCGGTGTGCGGCAGGCGCAGCCGCGCGCCTTGATCAGGTCTTTCCGCAGGGGACGTGGGAGCTACGGCCAGGTGGCTGTGAGAACGGCGGCGGTGAAGCGGAGATCCCCGGCGAGGCCCGGAGGTCAGCCGTCACCGGCGGCAGGACGCGCCACTCGCAGCCCCGAAGACACGAGTACGGCGCCGGCGCACCGGCACGGGGCCGAACGGAAGGGCAGGCGTTGACATGACCACCGATCACTCCCCCGCGACCTCGGTCCGGCGGGCGGGGGATCACGGCGACGGGCCGACGGACCCCGACCCCGGTTCCGGCTCCCACCGCGTCCCGGTCGAGGCCGAGCATCTCCCGGAGTACGGGGACGACCGCTCACTGCGGTTGGCGGTCGAGGCCGGCATCGGCGCCGTCCCGGGTCTCGGTCTGCACCGGAGCGAGCTCGGCGGCGGGTCGACCTGGCGCGTACTGCGCAACCTGCGGGCCGTCGCCGGGCTTCTCACCACCGGGCTTCTCGTCACCGGGCCGTCGGCGGACATCGACGGTCCCGGCGTGGGCGACCGGATGGGCGACCGGGCGGGCTGGACGGTCGAGCGCACGGGCACCCGGCTGTTCGACGGGGACTACCACGGTCACGGCTGGGTCCACCTGCTCGGCCGGACCGCACCGCTCGCCTTCGCCGCCTCCTCCCCGCTGCTCGCGCAGGAGCAGCGCGCCTCGCTCGCCCTGCTCCTGGACGAGCTGGTCCGGGAACCGTTCGCCGGCGGTGCCCGGTCGCTGCGGGTCCTGACGGTCGGTGAGACCCTGGTCGCCGGTGGCGGCGCGACGGTGCAGGTCGGCGACGTGCTCCGGCACGGCGAGCGCACCGTGGTCCTGCTGGCCTGTGTCCGTCGTACCGCCTCCGAGTGCCGCTGGACCGCCCTCGACCACGACCCGTCCGGTGTGTTCGGTCCCGTCGCCGATCTCCGCACGATCGCGGTGGACCCGCTGGAGCACGGCGCCGCGGCCGAGTGGATCTCCGGGTTCACGGCCCTGCTGAGGCTGCACGGGCCCCTCCCCCGCCCGGTCGCGTGGGCGCAGGAGTTCGACCGGGTCACCGGCATCGGCCGTTCCCGTTCGGCCCTGCTGCTGGCCGCCCCGCCGGCGATGCTCGACTGGAGGAGCGCTCTCCCCACGGCCGGAGGGCTCGCCGGCGTCGGGCTCGCCCCCGCCGCGGCCGCGGCCGCCCGGTCCTGGCTGAGCGGTCAGGAGCTCTCCGACATCCACGTCGCCCTGCTGCCCGCCGACCCGGGCGAACTGTGGCGTACGGGCCTGTCCGTCGCCGCGGCCGCCACCGCCTGGGCCCGCAGCCGCGGCCGCCGGATCGTCCTGCCCGAGGAACGGCAGACCGAGGTCACCGACGGCGCCGTCCACGAGATCGAGGCGGTTCTCAACGCGTCGACCGTCCCCTGGATCACCCGCACCACGATCCAACGGGTCCGCCGCACCGAGGCCGGCCCCGCCCTCGTCGCCGACGACCCGGCCGCCGTACCCGCCCCCGGCGACCTCGGCAAGGCCGTCCGGGCCCTGCGCTGGCTCGCCCACCACCTGCCGTACGGCGATCCGCTGCGCCCGCTGCTGCCCGAGGCGCTGGCCGCCCTTCGCCGACGCGTCGCCGACCCGGGTCTGTACCTCGATCTGGGGTCGGTCTGCACGGTCATGAACAGCACCCTGCCCGGCGAGCTCCGGTCGCGCGCCGGGGCGGGCCCCGGCGATGGCCCGGCGGACGCCCTGCTCGCCTGCGGCAGGGCGCTGGGCATCGCCCCCGGCCGTGACGGTGAGACGGCCCACCTGAGACCGGGCGCCCTCACCGGTGCCCACGATCCGGTGCTCGACCTCCTCGACGAACTGGCCGCCGGGTCCTACGCGGTATGGGACCTGAAGGCCGTCCGGTCCCTGCTCGGCGACGACATCGCCCGTCTGGTCGCGGACGGCTCCGCCGCCGACGAACCGGCCGGCTGGCCCCAGGACCCGCGGCGCAGCGCGCCCGCCCTGGTCGCCGGGGCGGCCGCGGCGCTCGGCCTCGGCGAGGACGCCGCCACCCTCTACCTGCAACTGCTGGCCCTTCCCGCTCCGACCGACCGCAACACCGCGCGGTGGACGGGCTGGAAGCCCGCCCGGATGAAGGCCGCCCGCGCCGAACTCGCGTCCGGGGAGCTGGTCGTGACGGCCAAGCGCACCCGGGCCGGGCGCGGCCTCTTCCTCCCCGGCGGCTGGCAGGACGGCAGTGTCGGGGCGGGTGTTCCGCTGGAGAGCTGGAAGGCCGGCCTCTACCCGCTCTTCACCAACCAGGAGATCCTCCCGGCCGTCCCCGCTCCCGAACTGTTCGCCCTCGCCTGGCGCCGCGTCACCGACGGCGACGCGCCCGGTCACACGTAGGTCGACCGCGTATCCCTGAGCGCTCCGCGTATCCGTGAGTGCTCCGCGCGAGGGAGTCGAGGAGGAACCGGCCGGGGCCGCTCCCGATCCGCTGCCTCCCGCACCCGGAGAGCGCGGGCGGCCCCGGCCCGCTCCATGGCGAGCAGTTGGTCGCCGTCCGGGTGGGAAGCGGCGACACCCCGGCCGGCACCCCACGGGCGGGCGCGGCCACCGGGACCTCGGACGGTGCGGGCGGGGGTCAGCTCGCGGCGAAGAGGAAGTCTTCCTTGTTGTAGTAGTTGGGCTGGTGGACGAGTGGGGAGCCGGCCTTGGCCGGGCCCGGCCAGATGTCGGCGGGGCCGAGCAGGTGGTCGGCGTAGTCGCTGGACGTTGCCCGTGGGGCGAAGTGGAGGCGGAGGGCGGCGGGGTTGCGGTCGGGGACGGGCTTCCAGAGCTGTTCCCGGCGACCTGGGTGGCAGGCCTGCAGGGTGACGGTGACGGTGTTGCCGCCGGTGGTGGTTCCGTCCAGGCAGCGGCCGTCGGCGGCGTTGCGGATCTGGTGGAGCCCGTCGCCGTCGGCGTCGAGGAACTGCCAGTACTGGGATTCGGCGGCGGTGCAGGTCTCCAGGTGGACGCTGTCGCCGTCCCCGGGGGCGACGCACAGGCCGGTGCGCAGGTTGACGAGGCGCGGTCCGCCGGGCCGACGCGTGGGTGACGGTGCGAAGGTGGCGGACCTCGTCGGCGGGCGCGATTCGGTGGCGGCGGTCGCGGTGGCGCCGGTGGCGCCGGTGTCGGCGGTGTCGGCGGTGTCGGCGGTGGTCGGTGGGGTGGGGTCGGTCGGCCGGAGCGGCGGGGGGCTCGGCAAGGAGGCCGGGGGCGGGCCCGGGGACGGCATCGGCCGGGCGGCCGCCGCCACGGTCAGGACGGCGAGGCCGAGCACGATGAGGCCGATCATGAGGGTCCGCTCGGAAGGGCGGCGGCGGTGGCCGGCGCGAGCGGGCGGGGCCGGCTGCCGAGCGGCCCGGGGAACGTGGACGGGCAGCGGCGGCGGGGTGGCGGGCCCCGGGGTGCCCGTCCACAGCAGCAGCGCGGTGAGGAGGACGGGCCGCTGCCAGGTGTGGATGGCGACGAGGTCGACGCGGGCGTGGGCGCAGTCGGGGCAGCGGGTCAGGTGGTGTTCGAGGGCGTGATCGTCCCCGTGGGCGCGCCGTACGGCGTCGCCGAGCCTGGCGACGAGTTGGCGGCAGTCGCGCCGCGGTGTGTGCAGGGCGTAGAGCTGGAGGTAGGCATCGTGGAAGCCGCGGACGAGCCGGACGGGCGGGACGGCGGTGGCGTAGGGGTGGCCGGCCGGGCGGGTGGTCTCCTCCAGGTACCGCCACAGTTCGGCCTGGGCGTCCTCGGGAAGCCTGCGGAAGGCCTGGAGGGTCGGCGAGTTGGTTTCGGCGAACACCTCGTCGGCGAGTGTGCGCGCGGTCCGGTCGTCCTGGCACAGCTGCCGCGTGTAGCCGAGGAGGGCGCCGCGGTGGCGGGTCGCGAGCGTTCGGGCTGCTGACCGACGGGGCTGCTCGGCGTCCGGGCGCGGGTCGGCGGCTGGGTCTGACACTGGCTGTCCCGATTCTTGGGTGAGGGGTCTCGGACGGGTGACGTGGTGTCCGGTGCGGCGCGGGAGGGTCCCGCTGACCGGGTGGTCAGCGGGACCCGGGGCGGTCAGTGCCGGCGGTGCTGGGCGCGGCGGCGCAGGAGGAGGGCCGTGGCGCCGCCCGCGAGGACGAGGGTGGTGCCGACGACGGCGGGGACGGTGACCTTGGCTCCGGTGTGGGCGAGGGAGCCGGCTTCGCCGGTGGCGGCCGCGGTGGTGGTGGTTCCGGTGGGCAGGGGCGGGAGGGCGGTGCTGCCGATGTCGGTCGCGTCGTCGCCGTCGTCGGTGGAGCGGGTGGGTGTCGGGTGGGCGGGGGTCGGTGTGACGGTGTGGGTCGGGGTCGTCCCGGTGGTGGGCCGGCCGGGGGAGGCGGTCGGGGTGGGCGTGGGTCCGGGGTTCGGCGTGGTGCTCCCGCCGAGCTCGATCCGGACCTCGGCGCCGGCGGCGGTCGCGCCGGTGACGCTGACGGACAGGCCGCTCGCGGTGTCGGTGAGGGCCGCGCCGCCCTTGAACGAGCCGATGGTGGTCTTGTCGTCCCGCTTGCTGTTGGTGATCATGACGGCGTGGTCGTACCGGCCCTTGGGCACGCGGTAGACGACGACCCCTTGGGCGACGTTGATGTCCGGGGTGCCGGGGTCGGGCGTGCGGTACTCGATCACGACCCGGTCGCCGCCGCTGCCCAGGGGGAGGTCGACGGCACGCGCCCCGGGGGTGTTCGCGGGGGCGTGCAGCGGGGTGAGGCGCACCGTGGTGGCGGCGGTGGGTGTGGTGGTCTGCTGGGGGGTCAGCCACTTCTGGGAGAGGAGCTCCGGTGCGGAGAGGCCCTTCTTCTCGCCGCCCCCGCCCATCGGCGTCCGGGCGCTGTGGCCGTCGGCGGTGCAGGCGGTGAAGCTGCCCGGCGTGCAGGTGTGCCATTCCTGGTGGGCGAGGCCGAGGTTGTGGCCGACCTCGTGGACGATGGCGGCGGTGTCCTTGACGGCTCCCTCCTGGAGCCAGGTGACGTTCCCGGGCTGGTAGCCGAGACCCCACCACTGGCAGGCCTTCGTGCCGGGGATGACGATCGACACGTGGTCGTACGTGACGTCCGACGGGACGGCCTTGCGGGCGAGATCGGCCATCTTCCGGGTGTCGCAGGTGGAGTTGTCCATGTCGAGGTCGAACGGTCCTATCACGCCGTCCTCCTTGGCCGGCACCACGGCGAACCTCCCGCCGGAGTTGGCCGCGTAGTAGGAGGTCAGGGAGTTCGCCGGGCCGAAGAAGCGGTCGTGGGCGGCCTTGCGGTCCGCATCGGGTTCGGCGAGCTTGGCGTTGCGGAAGTTGACGAGGACGACGAGGTGCCGGTCGGTCTTCTGCGGGCCCGGGTCGGCGGCCTCCGCCGGTGTGGCGAGGGCCGTGGCCGGGACGACCAGGGCGCTCGCGGCCGCGACGGCGAGGAGGAGGGCGGCCGGCGAGCGGCGGGTCGCGTCGTTCGGGGAGGTACGGCGTGCCATGCGGGTGTCCTTCGGTTCGTAGTTCCTGAGGGGGAGACCGGGCAGGCCGCCGGGCGACCCGTAACTTTGCCAAGGCTTTACCGAACTTGTTCTCCGGCGGTCCCGTCGGTCGATGGTGCGGATGCGCATGATCCGGGCTTCACACCGTCACCGGGCGCCGGGGGTGCTTCGACGGGCGTCCGCCCGCCCGCGGGTCGTCCCGTACCCGACGGACCGCCGTGCCCCCGCCCGCGACCCGTCCCGCGTTGCCGCGCAGGCACGCGGGCGTGCACACTTGCGCGCTATCCGGCCGGGGCGACGGCCGGCACCGCGGGCGCCGGCCCCGCGCACCCTCACCCGACCGGCCATCGAACGGGCAGATCGGAGCGAGCGTTGAGCGTACTGACGACGGCCTTCCGGACGGATCTCACCGACCTGGGCGACGCCGAGCTGGCCGCGCTGCTGCGCGAGCCCCGGGCCGCGGCGGGGCCCGCCGTCCACGACGTGATGGGCGAGGTGTTCGCCCGTCACCACGCCGCCGTCCTCGCCTACGCCCGCACCTGCTGCCGGGACGCCGCCACCGCCCACGACCTCGCGGCGGAGGCCTTCGCCCGTACCTACCGCTCGGCCGCCTCGGGAACCGGACCGCACCACGCCTGGCGCCCCTACCTGCTGACCTGCGTCCGGCACATTGCGGTGGACTGGGCGCGTGACGGCGCCCGCACCCGATTGTCGGACGACTTCGAGGCCTGGGCCGACACCCTGCCCGCCGGCCAGGACGTCGAGTCCACCGTGCTCGCCGCCGAGGAGGGCTCACTCGTCCTGCGGGCCTACCGGTCGCTGCCCGAGCGCTGGCAGGCCGTGCTGTGGCACGCGGTGGTCGAACAGGAGCCCGCCGCGGTGACCGCCCGGCGCCTCGGCATCACCGCCCGCGGCATCGGATCGCTCATCGCCCGCGCCCGCGAAGGCCTGCGCGAGGCCTACCTGCGGGCCCACCTCGACCAGGCCGCCGGCGAGGAGTGCCGCCACTTCGGCGGGCTGCTCGCCGCCTCGATACGCCGGGCCGACAAGCGCGCCGCCCGCGACCTCGGCCGCCACCTCCGGTCCTGTGCCGACTGCGCCCGGGCCGAGCGCGACCTGCGCGACCTCAACGACCGGCTCGGCGCGCTCCTGCCCGCGGGTCTCCTGCTGTGGAGCCCCCACGTCCTCTGGCCGGCCGTCGCGGGACACGGCGTCCACCTGGCCGCCGCCGCCAAGTTGGGCGTCGCGCGTCTCGGCACCGCCAAGACGGCGTGGACGGCCGCGGCCGTCACCGGGGCGACCACGGCCGCCGTCGCCGTCGTCGCCGTCGTGTCGCAGCCGGGTCAGGCGCCCGGCCGGCCCGTACCCCCGCCGGCGATGGTCCGGGCGGCGTCCCCGAGCGTGCCGCCGGCCCCCGCGCTCCCGCCCGTCACACCCTCGGCGTCCGTCACGCCGTCCACCACCGCGACCACGGCCTCCCCCTCACCCTCCGCCTCCACCCCGCCCCCGGGCTCCCGGACCCTGGTCAACGCGATGACCGGCCTCTGCGCCCAGGCCGACCCCGGCGGCGCCCTCACCCAGCGCACCTGCGACCGCGGCGCCGACCAGACCTGGACGGTCATCCCGGTCGGGAGCGACGTGCGGATCAGGAACGCCGGCACCGGCCGCTGCCTCGGCACCGGCGGCAGTACGGCCGACGGTGCCCCGCTCGTCCAGGAGACCTGCGCCGACGGGAACAACGGCCAGGTCTGGACACTCTGCGGCAACGGCATGGTCGTCAACGTCGCCAGCGGTCTGCTGCTCGGCCTGAAGCACTGGCCCGAGGCCGAACACCCAGGCAGCGGCGATCAGTTGACGCAGAGTCGGAACTACTACGACAGCCGGGCCTTCCGCTGGCAGCAGCGCCCGCCGGGGGCGTGATCGAGCCGGGCACGACCGGGTCGTTCCGAAGGCGGTCGCGATGCCGGACCCGGGCCGGGCGGGGTCAGGGTGTGTCGGGGTCCGCGGCGGTTGTGGCCCCGGCGTTCTCGGTGGGCTCGGCCCGGACGGCGGCGAGCCGGAGACGCCGGTCCACGTCGCCGTCGTCGGCCAGGTGGGAGGAGTGGAGGACGAGTCGCCGCTCGCCGACCTGCCAGACCGTGGAGTGCTCCTCGTCGCCGGTGCGCAGGGACACCTGCACCCCGGGCAGCCAGGGGCCGAAGCGGGCGGTGAGCGCGGCGAGCGCCTCCATCTCGATCGCCTCGAACTGTTCGACGGTCCAGCCGTGCAGGAAGGGGAACTCGTGCCGGTGCTCGGCGAGGAGGAAGGTGTGCGCGACGTCGCTCACGGCGCCGTACGAGGCGCCGGCCCACTCCGGGTCGTCGCGGACCGAGCCGACGAACTCGAAGCGGCGGGGCTCGGCGGCGAGCAGTTCGTCGGCGAGATCGGCCAGGTCGGCGAGGTCCCGCCCGGGGGCGCCGGGGTGGGCGAGGTAGGACGCGGCCTCCTTGCAGTGGGCCGGCTCGACGCGGGCGAAGGTGCGTTCGGCCGCGGTGGTCCGCCACAGCTCGGTGCCCACCGCGTCCACGAGGCGCAGTACGGAGCCGTCGGCGGACGGCTCCACCCGGCAGACGTCCCGGCCCTCGCGGTCGACGTACGCCACCCCGCCGTCACGGGTGACGAACGGCGCGATGCCGTCGCCGAAGCCGACCACCCGGCCGCCGGCGTCGGTGACCGGTTCCAGGTGCCGAACGGGGAGGAACCGCCCGTCGGCGCGCAGCACGCCCCAGGCGCGGCCGGGCGGGCGGTCGCCGAGGCCCGCGGTGTCGTCGTCGCGGTCGAGGCGGTGGGCGACGGCCGCGCCGGCCTCGTCGAAGTCGTCGAAGTCGTCCGCCCAGTCGTAGTCCTGGTCGATGACCACCCGGCCCGTGGAGTCCTGGTAGCCGTGGGTGCGGCCGTCGTCGAAGCGGACCAGCGCGGAGCCGAAGGTCTGCGAGAGCCGGTGGCGCGCCCTGACCGTCACCGCGCCGTAGGAGTCGACGTAGCCGCGGAAGCGGTCACCGGCGGTGCCGCCGAGGACGTACGCCACACCCGTGCGGTTGAAGGCGTTCAGCAGCGGATGGACCGGCTCGACGACCCACTCGCCCGCCGTGTCGATCAGGCCCCAGCGGTCACCGACGCGCACCGGCGCGCTGCCCCCGGAGCCGAAGGGGTGGGCCTCGTCGAAGCGCGGCTCGATCACCATGCGGCCCGAACGGTCGATGAAGCCGCACGGGTCGCCGTCGTCGACCCGGACCGGGGCGAGCCCGGCATCCGAGAACGGTCCCGCCCAGGCGAACGGTCCGCGGATGACGAGGCGGTTGCGGGGGCTCAGGTAGCCCAGGCCCTCCTCGGTGCGCACGACGGCCAGGCCGTGCTGGAAGGGGCTGACCTCGACGAAGGCCGCGTGGAAGACGGGCATGCCGTCCGTCCCGGCGTAGCCCCAGCGGCCGTCGGCGTCCTGGTACGGGGAGAGGCCGTAGGTGCCGAACTCCCGCACGGCGGGCAGATCCGGCTCGCGCCGCCACCGGCCGCGCTCGTCCAGGTAGCCCCAGCGGCCCTGCGCGTCGGCCGCGGGCGCGGTGAACCCGCCGAGATCGCGGGGGTGGAACGCGCCGACGGCGCCGAGGTCGGGCTCCCGCACCAACCGGCCCGCTCCGTCGACCAGGGCGTACCGGACGCCGGAGTCGGAGTCCGTCGGCCACGGGCAGGGTATGGCGTACGGCGGGGCGACGGGCTCGGTCGGGGACACGGGGAGCTCCTTGCACGGCGGACCGACGCGGCGTCACCTGCCGCGCGGCCCGTCATCGATCGGTGGCGCCATGCTAGGGCTCGGCGGTGACAGCGCCCGGCGGGCGGCTTCGGGCCCGGTCGGCGACGTCGTGGCGGTGGCGCTCCACACGCGGCGCGTGCTGGAGGACGATGTCGTGGTCGGGTCCGTGGCGCTCGGCCCGGGTCTGGGCGATGTGGTCGCGCAGGCGCTGCCACTCGGCGCGCTGCGCTCGGGTCGTGCGCGTCATGTCCGGCTCCGGTTCCGCGCTAACGCTCGTAGACCGCCTCGGGGAAGCGCGGTGACGGGCCGTCCAGGAGGTGGTCGTCGTGGCCGCGCAGCCAGCGGTCGAAGAACGACGCGACGTACGAGCGGGTGGCCAGCACCGCGCGGTCCGGGCGGATGTCGCCGACGTCCTCGGTCAGCTTCGCCCCGCTGATCGCGCCCTGGCGGGCGAGCTGGGGCAGCAGGGACTGCGCGTCGGTGTAGGAGCCGTGGCGGGAGCCGGTGAGGGTCACGTCGGCGTGCCAGGCGGTGCTGCGCCGCCACAGGGCGTCCCAGCCGGGCTGCTGGTGGTAGCTGCCGGAGTCGGGGTTCTGGGTGCCCATGAGCAGGAAGGGCCGGTTCAGGCCGTCCTCGGCGACGGTGGTCAGGTGGACCCCGGTCCCGTCCGGGCCGGGGAAGTGCAGCTGGCCGTCGAGGTTGACGCCGGCCTTGAGGCGCGGATCGTCGTGCATGGTCTGGAGGGCCGCGGAGCCGCCCCCGGAATGGCCGACCATGCCGATCCGGTCGAGGTCGAGGCAGGCGGCGAGGCCGGCCGGCAGCCGATTGTCGGGGCGCAGCCCGGCGAGCCGGTCCAGGACGAAGCGGGTGTCGTCGACCCTGGTCTGCAGCGTCTTGCGCAGGAGGGCGCCGATGTCGAGGCCGGGCTGGTCCATCAGCGGGGGGAAGACGGAGGTGGCGAGGTCCCCGTTCGGGAAGGCGACCTCGGAGGCGTCGTGGGTGTGGTCGACGGTGACGACGACGTAGCCGCGCGAGGCGAGGTCCTCCACCAGGCCGGTGCCCCAGGTACGGGGGTCGCCGAAGCCCGCCGAGTACAGCACGACGGGCCGCTTGCCGCCGGGGAGGGCGGGCGCGTCGGCGCGGGCGTGGGTGCGGATGCCCGCCCAGTCGGTGCGGCCGGGCTCGAAGCCGTAGGCGTTCTGGGCGACGCTCCCGGCGCTGCCGAAGTGCTGGGCGGCGGCGGGCACCATGTACGGCGCGCGGTCGTCGCCGGTGGCGGGCCGGGTGGTCGGGTACCAGAAACTGATCATCAGCTTGCGGTGCTGCCCGGGCTTCCAGGGGTCGTCCCGGCGGTCGTCCGTGAGCTGCAGGGACGTCGTGCCGACCGGATACGGCCCGGTGGGCTGCGGCAGCCGGGCCCCGGCCTGCCGCTCGGTGCCCCACCCCGGCGCCGCCACCGCGCCCGGTGCGCCGACCACGCCCAGTGTCGCCGTCGCCGCCAGCAGGACCGCTGCCGCGGCCCGTCCCCGCCTGCTCATCGCCGTTCCTCCTCGTCCGGTGTGCTCTGGTAGGAGGACCGTACGTTCACGGAGGGGCCCGAGCCGTCATACCGGGGTGCCAAGTCCTCTGTAGTACCCAGGTTTGACGACGGCCGGCGCTCCCTGGACGCCTTCGGCTCCGGCCGGTCGGGCGCGGCCGGGGTCCGGGGTCGGGCGCGGCCGGGGTCCGGGGTCGGGGCGGGTCGGGGCGGGTGGTGTCGGTCCTCGCGCGGTGCTTGCGGGGGTCGGGAACGCCACACCGACCGGCCGCCCCTGACAGCGGGTGAGCACCGAGCGGGCCCGGCCCGGCGGAAGCCGATCGGGCACCGGTCGGGCAGGGTTCGCCGGGCGGCACCGGGCGTTCGGTTCGGCGGACACCCGGTCAAGGACCGTGCTCCGGCCCCCACTCCCCTCGTGGTGGGGGCCGGAGCGGGCCTCGGTCGCGCCGGCGAGAGAGAGCATGCCAACGGGGACGGCCGGACGGCCATGCATTAGCCTCTGGGCCTAATAGTCAACAACGCGGCAGGTCAGGGCGGCTGCGGGGAGCCGGAGGAAGGTTCGTGATCGCACTGAGGTTCGGGGTCGCGGACCTCGCGAGGACCCGGTTCGTCATATCCCCGCTCGACCACCTGATGGCCGGCTCGGCCCGGTTGGGCGTTCATCAGGGCAGTGGGTCGCGCAGCGAGCGCTGGTGGCGGGACGTCCGCCGCCATGTGCCCCACCGGGCCGTGCGCTTTCTCGAGGTGGTCAACGCGAGCCCGATCGGCGTCCCCGACTTCATGGTGGCGGATCTCGACGCCGTCCGCCGGCAGCTGACCGACGAGCTCGACGCGTTCCTCTCCGTCCCGCAGCAGGCCGTGGAGGAGGGGGTCGCGATGTTCGGCAGCGGCCCGGAAGTCCCGGCCGCCCTGGCCCGGTTGCGCGAGGACGGCAGCCGGGGCCTGCGCGAGGTCAGCGACGGCGCCTGGGCGCTGTTCCAGGCCTGCCTGGCCCCGGACTGGCCCGACATCCGCCGCGCCCTGGAGGCCGACATCGCCGCCCGGGCCCGCACCGCCGCACGCTCCGGGATCGGCGCAATGCTCGGCTCGCTCCACCCGAAGGCCGTCTGGCGGGACGACGGGGTGCTGGAGTGCACCCTCGGCGAGCTGGAGGGCTCCTTCGAGCTCGGCGGCCGGGGCCTGGAACTGCGGCCCAACTACTTCGTCCAACGGAGCATCAGTCTGCTGGCCGGAGCGGACCGCCAGAGCCTGCTGCTGCACCCGATCGCCGCCCCGACCGCCGGGCCCGCGGCCCGGACACCGGCCGCCGACGGCCTCGCCGCCGTGCTCGGCCCCGCCCGGGCCCGCGTCCTGCGCACCATCGCCGGCAGCGCCTGCTCCACCACCGAGCTCGCCCAGCGGCTCGGCGTCACCCCGCCCTCCGCCTCCGCCCATGCCGCCGCCCTGCGTACGGCCGGCCTGATCGCCACCCACCGCGAGGGCAAGCAGGTCCGCCACACCCTCACCGAGGTCGGCCACGACCTCCTCCTCGACAACCCGCCGTCCCTGCCCCCGGCCTGAGCCTCGGTCGGCACCGGCCCGGACGGACCGTGGGGCGAGCATCCTCGCGACAGGGGCTCATGAGCCAGGACGAGCAGACGGACGGCAGGACGGGCCGGAGCCCGCCCTCGGGCGTAGCGGGCCGGGGTGAGGCGGGCTCGGCCCACACGCACGTCCCGGTACCCGTCGGGTCCGTGCCCCACCGATCGGCGGGGGCGGCCACCATCGGCAGGTCCCGGCCGGCGAACGCCTGGTCGTCGCCGGGGCCGGTCACCGGGCGGGAGAGCGCGGCGGCCCGGTCGGGCAGGCCCGCCGGCCACCCCGTCCCGCCGGGCTGCATCCTGCGGGGCTCCGTCCCTCCGGGCTGCTGACACGGCGGCCGGCTCCTCGCCGAGGGCCTGATCATCGGCTCGCACCGTCACGCGAAACAGATCGCGGTAGACGGTGAACCTCGCCGGGGCCGTGGTCGCGACCCGGACCGGGCCGTCGTGAAGCGGTCGGCCTCCCACCGGCAGCACCGGCGCCCGGGTCTCCGGCGGCGTCCGGGGCGCCGCGTCCGGGCGCGCCTCGCGCCTGCCGTGGACCTGTGTCCTGCCGCCCGGGCAGAGCACGGGCAACCCGTGCTGCATATCTATACGAATGATGGCAAACTGGGCATAAGTGATAGTGCTCTACAGAGGAAAATCACCCATGACCCATGGAGCCCACCCCCACGCTCCTACCGTCCGCGCAAACATCGACCGGGCCCGCGGCTGCGAAGAATGCCGCAGCTGGGGCACTGTGATCACACCCGAGGGCCGCCATGAGCTGTGCCCCAGGTGTCAGCACCCTGACTGAGCACGCGACCCCCGCCCCCCGGCGCCCTCCGGTCCTCCAGCGGGGTGGAGCGTGCAGCACCCGCGCCTCCCACCGCGGATCGTCCGGAGCCGGCACGGGCGTGGGACGGGCTCCGCCCCTTCACCCGCGTCGAGCCGACCGAGGCCGCCGGACTCCTGGGCGACAGGCGCCGTCTGCGCGCCCCCACGAAACCTATGCGGCCCAGGCGCGCTCCAGCAGGGCGCCGAAGGTGGCGGGCTCCCGCCCGATCAGCTCGGCCAGCGTCGGATCGACGGCGGCGAACTCGCCGTTCCGCGCCGCCGCGAAGATGCTCAGCATCAGGTCGGCGATCGGGGCCGGGGCGCCGTGCGCCCATGCCTGCTCGCGGAAGGCGTCGTCGGGGACGACGGTGCGGGTGAAGGGCCGCCCGGTGGCCTCGGACGCGATCTCGGCGACGGCGCCGAAGTCGAGCGTCGCCGCGCCGGTGAGCGGCGGGGTGGGCCCCTCGAAGCGGCCCTCCCCGGCGAGGATCGCCGCGGTGGCCTCGGCGAGGTCGTCGTGGCCGGTCCAGGCGACGGGGCCGTCGGCGGGGAGGGCGATGTCGCCGGTGTGGCGGGCGGACTCCAGGAACCGCAGGGCGCTGGCCGTGTAGAAGCCGTTGCGCAGCGCGGTCCACGGCAGGCCGGTGGCGCGCAGCAGGTCCTCGGTCCGGGCGTGGTCGCGGCATGCCTGGAAGCGGGAGTCGTGGGCGGCGCCCATCTGGCTGGTGTAGAGGATGCGGCCGACGCCGGCCTTCACGGCGGCGTCGATGGCGGTGCGATGGCCGGTGACGCACTCCTCGCCCGTGCGGTCGAGGGAGACGAGGAGTATCCGCTCGGCCCCCTCGAAGGCGTGCGCAAGCGAGGCGGGGTCGTCGAAGCTGCCCTGCCGGACGCGAACGCCGCGGTCGGCGAGGTCCTGGGCCTTGCGGGGGTCGCGGACGCTGACGCCGACGCGGTCGGCGTCGACGCGTTCCAGGAGGCGTTCGACGGTGCGGCGGCCGAGGCTTCCGGTGGCTCCGGTCACGATGATCATGGGGTTCTCCCGAGGATGTTTCCAGTGGAATCACCTTGACGGTAACACTGGAATATCGATGGAACCAAACCTTCGATACCATCGATTCATGGTTACCCGCGACACCACCGACAGCCCTCGCCACCGCATCGTCGAGGCGGCCGTCGAGCTGCTGGAGAACGGCGGCCCGGACGCGGTGAGCACCCGCGCGGTCGCCGCCGCGGCCGGAATGCAGCCGCCGGCGATCTACCGCCTCTTCGGCGACAAGGAGGGGCTCCTCGAAGCCGTCGCCGAGCACGGCTACGCGCAGTTCCTGGAGAGCAAGCGCGCGCGGCTCGACCCCGACCCGCAGGACCCGGTGGAGGAGCTGCGCCGCGGCTGGGACCTGGTGGTGGAGTTCGGGGTCTCCCGCCCCGAGCTGTTCGCGGTCATGAACAGGGCCACCGGCCGGGGGGCGGACATGGCACACCGCGCGGGTCTGGAGATCCTCCACGGCCGGGTGCGCCGCCTGGCGGCCGGGGGGTGGCTGCGGGTCGACGAGGAGCTGGCCGCCCAGATCATCCAGGCCACCGGTCGGGGCGCGGTCACCACCTGGCACTCCACCCCGGCGGAACGCCGCGATCCGGCGCTGCTGACCGCTCTCCGCGAGGCCATGGTCACCGCCATCACCCGCACCGAACCGACGGTCCCCGCCGCGGAGGCCGGCCCCGCCGCGGCCGCCCGCGCGCTGCGCGCCGCCCTCCCCGACGATGCCGATGTCCTGAGCGACGCCGAGCAGCGCCTGCTGCGCGAGTGGCTCACCCGCCTGGCGGCGGACAGGGGCGCCCCGCAGGCCTGACCGCGCGTCAGGAGCCCTCGCGCAGGTCGGACTTCCCGAGGAGGGACGGCCGGCTGTCCCCGAACCGCCCGCCGCCGCCCCGGTCCGGCGCGCGCTCGTCCCGGTCGGTCGGCGACCGCCCGACGGACGCCGTCGGGCAGGTGGGCGGTGAAGACCGGGCGCCCGACGACCCGGACGTGTTTCCGCGGCGGGTCAGGTCTCCACGATGGCCTGGATCGCCAGGAGGTGCCGGTGAACGGCCTGCAGTGACGGGTTGGGATCGTCGGCCCAACCGGACTCCAGGTGGAGGCGGAGCCCGTCCTGCGCGCCCACCTCGCCGGCCTGGGGAACCGGTGACGCGCTCGGTTTCGTGATGATGACCGTACGCACGAACGAGCACCGGGGGGAAACGGATGTCCGAAGCGCGGTACCGACGCACCGCACGGTGGCTCGGGGGGCTGGCCGTGGTGCCGGTGGTCGCGTACCTGATCGGCCGCCAGGCAGCCGGGTCGGGTGGGCTGGTGGAGGCCGAACGCTGGCTCAACCACCCGGTGCCGCTGCTCGGGGCGGCCGTCGTGCTGGGCGTGGCCGCGGTGGTGTTCCGCTTCGACTTCCGTGACACGTGGTCCCAGGTCGGCTTCGCGTGCGTCCTGGTGGCCCTCCTGCTCGTCGGGCTGCCGTTCGCGCTCATGTCGGCCGTGACCGGCTCCGGCGACGGCCGGCCGGTCAGCCGCCGCGTCTCCCCCGATCGCCCGGACCGCGTGCTGAGCGTGACCGACGTCGCGTTCTCCATCGACCCGGTCTACCGGGTGAGGCTGGTGTCCGGCAGCGGGTGGTCCGCCCGCCACTGGGACCTGGGCGAGTGGGACGGCGACAACGGCCACGGCGTGTTCGAGAAGGCCGAATGGTCCGGCCCCGACCGGATCACGCTGACCACGGACAAGGAGATCAGGGTCTACGCCGTGGACCCCGACGGCGGACCGGGCACCCCGGAAGTGAGCCACCGCTAGCGGTACTGCGCATCGAGGGTGGCCTTCCATCAACAGGACGCCGGAACGGGAGCGATGGCCGACCCTGCCGTCCCGGCCCCGCCCGACACGCTCGCCAACCTCACCTCACCCGAGTGACAGGGCCGCTCATGGCCCGGACGATGGTCCCGGTCGGGGCATCGACTGCCGGGCCGCTCACGTGTCGCAGTGCTCGGCCGGCTCCTGCCGGCCGGGCGCGATCCCGACATCCTCACCGGTCACACGCTCGTACTCGGCCTTGCGGAGCCCGTCCGGGTCGCGCAACCACCATCGCCCGTCCGCGTCGAAGAACTGGACGGCCCGGATCGGCGCACCGCCCTGCGCGAGTCCGTACTCCAGCAGATAGTCGTCGAAGGCACGAGGAGCGAAGATCAACCAGGTGCAGGGTGGAAATGGCCTCGAAGCCCAGGAAACCCACTCGTACACAGATGGATCGATGCCGGCGTCCGGCGCGTAGAACCACAGATCCACCCGGGCCACCGGATCCAGCGAACGGTTCGCGATGATGACCGTCTCATCGCCCTCGGGGTCGGCTCGGTCCAGAAACCCACCCGTCCGGCCTGCTGACGACGATCCCGCTCCAGCTTGCTGGCGCGTCGCATCGACGCTCGACAACGCCACCGTGGCGCTGAAGAACAGGCCGATCGCCGCCGCGACGGCCGACAGGGCCGTGGCCCAAGGCGACAGGCTGTGGCCGACGGCACTCGCCCGCCGCGACGAGCCCGACGCGGTCCCGGCCGACGAGCCCCGCCGGGAAGCGGACCGCCTACGCGCCCTGACCGTGGGCGAGGTCACCCGATGCATGCGATCAGCATCCGCCAGGTCCCGCGGGCCGGGCCAGCGGTCGGCTGCCGCAGCCGGCCCCCGTGTGCGTCGCCGCCGCCACTCGCGGAGGGACCGGAGCTCGCGTGTGAGCCTCCCGGTTGCACTGCCGCCCCGCTCGGCGCGTCCTTGAACTACAGGCTCCATGTGCTCCCGCTGTACATCTGACGCCGGAGGCTTCCATGGTCGAACAGCCCCTTCCCGGAGAGGCCCCTCAGGATCCCGGTAACAGGCCACACTGGACCCGGCCGCCCACCGATCAACGTTGGGGGAACACCCTCGGCGGTGACCAACACCCAGACGGGCTTCCATACCCGGGGACCCCACCCAGCCACTCTCCCGGTGCCGGGACGAAGAAACGCCGCAAGGTCTTCCTCTGGGTCTTCATGGCAGTGCAGGCGCTGTTCGTGATCTGGATCATCGCAGGGGTGAACAACGCCAGCGACTCGACGTCGAAGGACTGTTCCGGACTCACCGGCCAGGCACTCAAGACGTGCCAGGACGCCGGAAGCGTCGGGACCGCCATCGGCGTCGGACTCGTCATCGGCCTCTGGGCAGCCGTGGACATCATCCTGGGCATCACCTACCTGATCTACCGGCTCAACCGCCGAGAGCCGCGGTGAAGCAACGCCGGCCGTTCCACCAGCCTCCCGGGGAACTTGCGATATCGACCGTCAGAAAGCGACCCCGGACGGCGGCAGCCCCGTGGTCCGCAGGTAGGTGCAGATCTCGACGGGTTCCCCGTCGGTGACGGTGCCGAGCGGCCGGTTGCCGAGAGGCGCACCGGAGACGGTGCGCAGGCCGTCGATGCGGGCCGGTACGTACCCCCGGCACCTCAGCCGGTCCGGGCCGCGCTTTCCCCCGCAACGGCACAGCCCGGTTGTGGGCGGCCGTACCGCCCCGGGGTCGTCGCAGGCACCGGGGTTCATCACCCTTCAGCCGATGTCAGTGGCCCCGCCGGCGCAGCGCGGTGAGCGCGCGCACGGTGATCTCCTCGGGCGTGCCGGCAGCGTCGACCGTGACGAGGAGGTCCTGGTCGGCGTAGTGCCGGGTGATGGGCTCCACCCTCGCTTCGTAGGACCTGAACCGGCCGCGGACGTTGGTCTCCTCATCGTCCTTGCGTTGATAGAGCTCACCGCCGCAGATGTCGCACACGCCGCTGACAACGAGGGTGTCCACCGACGGCTCGTATCGGTGGGCCGCGTCCCTACGGCAGAGACGACGGGCCGCCTGGTCGCGGATGCGGCGCTCCACCTCCTGCTCGGGAAGCCGCAGGCGCAACACGCCATCGAGGGGCGTGCCCAGCTCGTGGAGCAGCTCGTCCAGGGCGAGTACCTGGACGGCGCTGAGCGGGTGTCCGTCGAGGAGGAAGGCCGCAGGAGCCTCCCGGCACAGGTGGTCACGGACGATCGCGGTGATGACCTCGTCCGGGAACGGCCCACCGGAGTCCATGATCTTGAAAAGGCGGACCCCCAACTCCGTACCCCGGCGGACCTGGGCACGCAGAAGATCACCGAAACTGATACGCGGCACTGCCAGCGCCCGGGCCAGCGAATCGGCCGGCCCGTCCAACGGCCACGCCGGCGGCTGCAAGAGAACCAGACGCATCGACTCACCACTCCCTGGCTTCATTCCGGGCTGATCTGTCCGCAGCCCCGGAACGAGAACTCGGACACCCTCTTGAACCGGAACGACGGGACGTCCCACCCGACCGAGCCGACCGGATCAAGTCACGTCTCCGTGAGCGATCCCGCCACGCCGGATTCGCGGTCGTCGACGGCTTCGACGGGCCGAACCCGAACACGGCGGGGCCCGTGGCGTGCTGTTTCGGGCAGGCGGTTCCCCGGGGCCCCGGTTACGCGCCCGTGAGGGCGGCCGGTGCGACGGAGGAAGTGGGGAGCGGCCCGTCGGTGACGGTGAGCCGGTAGTCGACGCCGGTGGCGAAGTCGCCGGAGCTGCCGCGGAAGACGATCTCGTGCGGGCCGGGGGCCAGCCCGTCCAGGCGGACCCACAGGCCGCAGGCCCAGGAGTTCTCGTAGCCGCGGTGCTCCGCCACGGGGCCGTTCGCCACCCGCTGGGGCCTGATCTGCGTGGCGCCCAGCGCCTCGATGGTCAGGTTCTTGCCGTCGAGCACCGCGCTGCCCTGGGCGGCGTCCATGAAGGTGAGGCAGTTCCCGGACGTGCCGTAGCTGTTGACCACCGGGAAGAGGATCGGGGTGTCGGCGGGGACGGTGCACCGGCGGGCGGTGGTCCCGCCGAAGGTGCCGGCCAGCAGCCAGATGCCGTCCTGCTGGCCCGCGGCGCAGTGGCGGCCGTCGGTGTCGACGACCGGGTTGCGCGCGGTCTCGGTGGACCCGGCCCAGCTCCACCACCGGTTCTGGAGCTCGGCCGGGGTGAGGGCGCGGACGTCGACCTTGGTGGGCGCCGGCGACGGCTCGCCGGTCGGGGCGCCGGCTCCCCCGCCGACACGGGCGGCCGGGGAGGTGGACGGTCCGGCGGAGGGGCCCTGGTCCGGCGTTCCGGTGCAGGCACCGAGCAGGGCGATGGCGGCGGCGATCAGCGCCGGGGTACGAACAGCACGCATGATCGTCAGTCTAGGAGGGGCTCCCCGCCGGCATCGAACGGTTTTCGACCGGGGGCGGCACTCGGCCGCGGCACGGCTACCGGTTGTGGCGTGCACGCAGACCGTGCAGCAGTTGGTCGACGTGGCCGGCGGCCCGGGCGGGTTCGAGCGGCTGATGACCGACCAGGAGGCGGTACCAGAAGAGGCCGAAGAGCTGGTCGGTCGCGGCGTCCAGATCGGCGGTGTCCGGAAGGTCGCCGCGTTCCACACCGCGGACGAGCATCGCGAGCATGACGGCCCGTCGGCTCTCCACCCAGTCCCGGAAGGGTTCCGCGAAGGCGGGGTCGAGCTGCGCCTCCGCCATCAGGCCGCGCAGGGTCCGGACGCGGACCGGGTGCGCGGTGACGCCGTACAGGGCGGCGGTGAAGGCGGTCAGGTCGTCGACGAGTGAGCCGGTGTCGGGTTCCGGCATCCGTTGTTCGACGGCGGTGCGGTAGGTGTCCATGACCAGGGGCGCCTTCGACTTCCACCAGCGGTAGATGGTGCTCTTGGCGACGTCGGCGCGGGCGGCGATCCGTTCGATGGTGACGGCCTGGTAGCCGCCCTGGCCGCCGGCCCCGCCGGGTCCACCGTGCTGGTCGGGCACAGCATCGGCGGCGTCAACGTGCTCCGCTTCCTGGAGCAGCACGACCCCGGATCGAACGGGGTGTTCGCGGGCGTCCTCCTGGTGGCGACCTCCGCCCACGAGGTCGGCTACGACGAACTCGCCCCGTTCTTCGACGGGGGCTTCGACTGGGCGCGGATCCGCCGCTCGGCCCGGCGGTTCCGGGTCCTCCAGGCGATGGACGACCCGGTCAACCGGCCCGACCCGACCGGGCACGTCCGGCTCCTGGTCGACGGCCTCGGCGCGACCGCCGTGGTGACGCCCACCGGCGCCCACTTCGGGGCCACCCCGGACGACCACGTCGAGGTGCCGGAGGCCGTCCGGCTGGTCACCGAGCTGCTGGCCGCCTGACCGCGCGGATGTGGACGGCATCGCTCCGGGCGTGTGACGCCGGTCGTCGCCGGGAGCAGCAGGGGCACGGCGGTCGCCGCTCCGCGTGCCCGGTCCTCACCGGGCAGGGCGTGCTCCGGCTGTCGGGGTCAGGCCCGCTCGTAGTGCGCGAGGTAGTCGGCGAGGTGGTCGTCCATGGTCTCCCCCCCGTAGCCGTGCAGCGCGCACCACAGGCGGTTCTCCACCCAGAAGCGGTACGCGAACTCCTCGAACGAGGAGGCGCACCGGGCGATGGCCGCGGACCGGTCCGCCGGTGCGGGCGGTTCGTCCCACTCGGGTGCGTGTACGAGGTCCAGCGGGGAGGCCACCACGAAGGCCTCGCCGGTGGGGCGGAGGTAGAGGTACCAGTGCACGCAGTCCTGCTGGTCGCGCAGGAAACGGACCAGGAAGGCCCCGGGCTCCACCGGGCTCGGTATCGGCGAGGAGACGTCCGTCCAGCAGGCCGTGGCCGACACCGCGTCCAGGGCGCGGTGGCTGCCGGAGCCGGTCTGGAAAGCGGTGAAGTCGGCGGGCAGCGCGATCCCGGCGCCCGCCAGCCCGGCGGCCACGGCATCGAGGTGCCCGGCGAGCTCCGGCACCGCCGGGCCCGTACCGCCGAGCCACCCGAAGCCGCCGTCGAAACGGGCCGGGTCCAGCGGCGGCAGCGCGTCCGGCTCGTACCACTCGTACGTGCCGCCGCACGGGCGGTGCGGACCGAGGTCGGTGGCGCACCACAGGGACGGGAAGGCGGGGTGGTGGGTCGGCTCGGTGGCGGCGGTCACGGTACTCCTCGGAGCGGGCACGGGCTGCTGTGTCACCCGCATCCTGCCGACCGGCACTGACAATCCACGGCACCCGGCCGTGTGGGGTGCGGCGGGGTGGGGTCGCCCTGGAGGTGGAGGGGGGCCGGGGCCGGTGGGGGTCAGAGGCGTTTGGCGCTGCGTAGGCCGCGGGCGTAGAAGCCGTTGTCGTCGAGGCGGGAGGTGCCGCCCTTGTCCCCGAAGGTGGGGCCGTCGGCCTCCTCCCGGCTGGAGACGTAGCGGGGGTGGCCGTCGGTGTCGAGGCCGAGGTAGATGCCGACGTGGTCGAGCCGGGTGCCGGTGCGGGCGTCGATCTCGAAGAAGACGAGGTCGCCGGGGAGCAGCGGGTCGGTGGAGGCGGGGCGCAGGGTGGTGTCGCTCCCGGGGGCGGTGGCCAGGGGCAGTACGGGGATCCCGGGGCCGAGGCGGGCCAGCCCGTTGGCGGTGCGCGGCAGTCCGGGGCCGGTCACGTCCTTGCTGAGCAGCGGGTAGCCGGTGCGGTAGCCGTACACCATGCGGACGAAGCCCGAGCAGTCGAACGCGCCGTAGCGTGCCCTGTCGGGCTTGCGGGTGACCTTGTCGGCGAAGGTGTACGGGGTGCCCAGGTAGTCGAGGAAGTCGGTTTCCTCCAGGCGCAGGTCGTTGCCGCTGGAGCCGTTGGGGTTGAGCGGGCCGAACGAGGCGTTGCCCTTGAACCGGATCCCCTTGGCGTCCTTGCCCTCCGGGGCCTCGGCCAGGTACTGGACGGCGACGGCGAGCACGTCGTCGGAGGTGGAGCCGAGCGACTGCCGGAACCAGGTGCGGAACCACTCCTGCGTCTCGGCGCCCGCCTTCCAGGGCTGCGGCATCAGGCGTACCCAGGTGTCGCCGACGACGGTGGCGCTGGTGGTGCCGGGTTCGGCGAAGGTGCGGCCGGGGCCGGTCAGGGCGGCCGTGCGGGCACCGTCGGTGAGGGTGGCGAGGACGGCGCCGCGGCCGTCCCGGACGACGGTGCGCGCGGGTGCGGTCAGCCTCTCGTAGCGGTACGACTCGGCGGCGCGGGCCGTCGGGCCGCCGGACGGTGCCGGGGCGGCCAGGGTGAGGACGGGGGCGCCGTCGGCCGCGGCCGGCTGCTCGCGCTCGCGCAGTTCCACGGTCAGGTAGGCGCTGGTGGCGAGCAGGGCCACGGCGAGGGAACCGCTGAGCAGGGACGAGCGGCGGGTCTTCATGCGGGTCCTCGTCGAGAGGGAGGGGCGGGCGGGGCGGCGGCGGGACGGCGGCGGCCGGTGGCGGGGCGGCGGGCGCGGGTCAGGCGCCGGGCAGGGCGCCGAGCAGCACGCCCGACGTCAGGACGACGTAGGTGGCCAGGGTGACGGTGCCGGTCGACATGAGGGTCGCGGCCCGCGGCTGGCGGACCATCTGGTAGGCGATCAGGCCGGGCACGATGAAGCCGAGCGTCTGGTTCGCGTACAGGGTGGGGAGTTCCTGGCGCAGCAGCAGGGTGACGGTCGCCTGGAGCAGCACGCCGATCAGGACGACGGCGGCGAACAGCCGCTTGCCGTAGAGGATCACGAGCTTCTGGACGAGTCGGGTGGCGAGGAAGGTGAGCACGGTGACACCGACCACGAGGGCCACGCGTTGGAGGTCCTCGATCAACGTGAGCGCCAGCCAGCCCGGGGTGATCATGCCGCCGGGCGAGAGGTTGGTGGTCAGGTAGCAGACGAGGGAGAAGACCAGGCCCAGCGCGATGCCTATCGCGGCGATGTCGGGGGTGAGCACGGTGGGGATCACGGCTGGTCTCCGTACGGGGAGTGCTGGGTGTGCTGGGAGCGCTGGGCGGACGGGTGGTACGGGTCGTCCCACGGCCGGGGGTGGGGCTCGGGCCGGCGTGCGCGGGGGCGGGCCGCGGCCGGCTCGAACCACGAGCCGGGCCGGGGCGTGTCCACGGGGAGGGGCTGCTCGGCACCGGGCTGCTCCGTGCCGGAGCCGTGCGGCGCACCGTACGGGGGCCGGGGTGCGGGCACGCCGGCCTCCGCGTGCCCGGTGAACCACCCGTCGGGCTCGGCGGGCGTTTCGCCGGGCGCTTCGTCGAGCGTTGCGGCGTGTGCGCGGTCCCGCTGCTCCGCGCGACGTTCCGCGTACGGCTGCGCGTTCCGCTCCGCGTGCGGGTCGGCGTCCGGGGCCAGGCGGGCGAGTTCATCGAGGAGGAGTTCGCCCTGGCCGTGGATGTTGCCGATGGCGATCAGCGAGGAGTCCGGGCCCAGCTCGGCCAGGAGGTCGGCGGTGAGGCGGGCCGGGTCGCGGCGGTCCCCGCCGAGGTCGACCACCCTGCCCTGCCAGTGGGAGGGGATGGCGTCGCGGGCGCTCTTGGTGGGGTGGCCGATGAGGAAGACCGTGTCGGGGTCGAGCTCGGGGACGATCTGGCCCATCTGGCCGTTGCGCTCGACCCGGTCCGGCCGGCAGTTGACGACCACGTGCAGCGGCCGGTGGACGGCGCCGACGGCCTCCAACTGGCGGACGTTCATCAGCGTCGACTCCGGGTCGTTGGCCGCGAAGACGTTGGCGAAGCGCAGCCGCTTGCCGTCGTCCGTGCGGTAGCGCTCGACGGAGAGCACGCCGGGGTCGGGCGGGGCCTGCCACATGCCCTGCAGGGCGGTCCGGCGGTCGATGCCGAGGAGTTCGGCGACGGCGAGCGCGATGGCCACGTTCTCCTTGAAGGTGAACCAGGAGAAGCCGCGCAGTTCCTCGTCGGTCACCGACTCCGGGTCGACGACGATCAGCTCGCAGTTCCGCCGGGCCGCCTCCTCGCGCAGGATGTGGGCGCGTTCCCGCTCGGCCGTCACGCAGACGCCGCCGACCGGCATGGAGCGGGAGAGCGAGCGGGCGACGTCGTCCAGGGTGGGGCCCATCTCGGCGAGGTGGTCCTCCCGGACGTTGCACAGGACGCCGACGGTGGAGCGGATGAGCTTGGTCTGGTTGACCTCCTGGAGCGCCGGCATGACGGCCATGCACTCGATGACCAGGGCGTCCGGCCGGTAGGCGGCGGCGCGGCGGACGATGCCGATCTGCTCGGCCACGTTGGCGATGCCGAACTTGCGGTACACCGGTTCCTCGGTGGCGTCCGGGTGGATGAACCGGGCGGCGGTGCCGGTGGTCTTGGCGACGGTCACCAGGCCGCCGCCGCGCAGCGCGCCGGCGCACAGGCGGGTGATCGAGCTCTTGCCGCGGATGCCGTTGACCAGCACCCGGGCGGGGATCTGGTCCAGCGAGGCGAAGTGGCGCCGCTGCTCGACGATGCCGGCGACCAGCAGGACGGCGCAGCACATCAGCAGCACGACGTAGAGGAAGAGCACGGGTCGGGTCCTTCGGCGGCGTCAGCGGGCGGTCGCGGCGGGCGGGCCGGAGGCGGCGGTGCGGTCCGGGGCGGGGACGGGCGGGTGCGGCCGGGAGGGGGTGTTCCGGGCGGCCTCTTCGAGGTCCTGGCGGATCAGTTCCAGGCTCCGGGCGACGGCGCCGACCTCGTCGTGGTGGACCGGGTGGAGCACGGTGCGCCGGTCGCCGGCGGCCAGGGCCTGCGCGGCGTCCGCGAGGCGGCGCAGCGGCAGGCCGACCACGATGAAGAGCCAGCCGAGGCAGAGGGTCGCGGCGGCGAGTCCGAGCATGCCGGAGAGCACGGCCCGGCGGTCGGCCCGGTTCTGGTCGAGGTCGAGCCAGGCCACGGGGTGGGCGGTCACCACCGACCAGCCCAGGTCCCGGACGCTGCCGCCGCCCCCGAGGGGCGCGGCGGCCAGCAGGACGGGGGCGCCGCCGGTGCGCACGACGTCGGCCGCGGGCTTCCGGCCGGCGTCGGCGGCCAGGTCCCGGGCGCGGGGCTCGGGCAGGTCGCCGAAGGAGCTGAAGGCCTCGTTGGCTCCGAGCAGGCGCCGGCGGTCGTCGACCAGCCAGACGCGTCCCAGGCCGGGGCGGTCGAGCAGCCCGTTGAGGAACTCGGTGCGGAGCTCGCCGATCACGACCGGGCCTGACGGTGTGCCCGTGCCGCCGCCGGTGGCGGGGGCCGGCGCCCCCACGGTCGGGGCGGCGGGGCTCGGGGAGGCGGGGCTCGGGGAGGCGGGGCTCGGGGAGGCGGGGCTCGGGGAGGCCGGGCCGCCGTCCGTACCCGTACCCGTCCCGGAGTCCGACCCGGCGTCGGCGTCGGCGCTCTCGCCGATCACGGCGCGGGCCGCGATCCTCGGCTCCTTGCCGGACCTGTTGAGCAGGAGCACGCCGCTCGGCCCGACGGCCTCGCGCCCGGTGCGGTACGGCTCGTCCCCGGCGAGCGCGACGACCTGTCCCCGGGTGTCGAGGACGTACAGGGACCGGTAGCGCCCGTGCTCCGCCAGGGCCGTCCGCAGCACCGACTCCGCCCGCTCCGGGGAGGGGTCGGCGAGTGCGCCGGCCAGGGCGGGGGCGAGGGAGCGCAGGTCGGCGCGGCCCTCGTTGAGGGCCTGCCGGACCCGGTCGGCGGTCGCCTCCGTGCGGGCTCCCTGGGCGGCCACCACCTGGTCGGGGACCCGGGCGGTGCCGTCGGCGCCGCCGAGGAACAGCAGCGGGCCGGACCATCCGAGGATCACGACGGCGCAGAACGCCAGGGGCAGCGCGATGCCCGGGCCCCGCCGCCGGCGGGCGGGCGTGGCGGGTGGTCCGGACGGGTCGAGCAGTTGGCGCCGCAACTCCTCCAGGGCGCGGGTGATGCGCCCCGCCTCACCGCGCCGGGGTCCGGTCACCGGTTCGTCCAGCTCTCCCCGGGTCAGCCGGCGGGCCGCCAGGTAGAGCCGCAGCAGTGGGCGCTGCACCGTGCGGCGCAGGAAGAGGAGCAGCAGCAGGGCGAGGGCCAGCAGCGCGCCGGCGGCCGCGAACCCCAGGGCCGGGTGGCGCAGCGTGCCGGGCGTGCCGTTCACGCCCGACGAGGAGACGACGGTGAGGCCGAGCCGGTTCGCCGGGTCGGCGGAGTCCGCGGAGGCCACGGCCGCGTAGCCGGCCAGCCGTCGCGCGCCCTTGTCGTCGGGCGGCCCGGCGAGGTCGCCGGAGACGGCCCGTCCGGGAGTCGGGCGCTGCCCGGCGGCGCGCTCGTGGGCGAGGGCCGTCACCCGCTTGTCCGGCTCGGCCGTCGGTGCGACGCCGACGCTGTCCAGTGCGGCGCCGGTGCGGTCGAGGACCTGGAGGGTCTGTCCCTTGCGCACGGCGGTGCCGGCCAGGCGCAGGCTGTCGGAGGCGATCAGCAGCGCCCGCCCGTCGGCGGCGGTCTCGACGAGCGCGAACGTGAGCAGCCGGGGTCCGGACGCGGAGGGGACCAGCAGCGGGGCGGGGGCGGTGTCGGTGACCTGCGTGAGGTCGAGGCCGGTCAGCGGAACGGTCTCGCCGCGGGTCGCGAGCAGTCGGCCGGTGCCCGGGTGGACGATCGCGACGCCGCGCCACTTCCGGTAGGCCGTGGTGAGCTCGGTCAGGACGGCGGCCGGTTCGGCGGGCGCGTGGTCGTGGCGGGCGGCGGCCCGTCGCAGGTCGGCGACGCCCTCGCGGACGCGGGCCCGCAGGGTGTCGGCGGTGTCCTCGGCGGCGTACCGGTGGGCCTCGCGGACGGTGCGCGGGGTGTCGTCCACCCGCAGGCCGCCGACGGCCAGGGCGGTCACGGCGGCGACCGCCACGAGCAGGACCAGCAGCAGCACGATCGGCGGGCGGATGCCGCCGAGCAGCGGCATGTCGGCACGACGCCTGGATCGGTGCTGTCGCGGGGCGCTCGGCGTGCTCACGGGCCCTTCTCGTCCTCGGGTACGGCGCAGGCGCCCCCGTCCCCTGCGTCTGATCACAAACCCGAGAAGCATATGAGGAGATTCGGCGGACCCTGACAATGTTCGATAACGAATGGGAGAAGATCGGAGCGTCCGCGGTCGATTCGGTGTATGAGAAGCCCCTGGTCATGCGGCATGACCTCGGGGTATCGGGGGCGATGGGCGACGTTATCCCCGGGGGATCAAAGCGGAGGTGTGAGACGCGACCTCGGGGGGGGATCGAGAGCGGCGCGAGGCACGATCCCGGGGGGGTGAACGGGCACGATAGGTTTCTCGACCATGGAGGTCAGGAAGACGCCGTTCGCCCCGCCGCCTCGCCGGCCGACGGCGGAACGGTCCGCGACGCAGTGCGCGACGGCGCGGCCGGGGACCGGGCGGCAGGACGACGCGGCATCCGGTGCGGGACGGGCGGCCGCCGGAGCGCCCGGCGCGGGCCTGCCCCGCCCCCTGCCCCGCCCCCTGCCCCGACCCGTACGACGGCCCGCACGACGTCGTACGGGCGTGGCCGCCGGGGCACCGGCCCTGCTGGCCGCCCTCGTGCTCGGACTCGCCCTCGCCGCGTGCGCCGCCACCCCCGCCCCTCCTCCCCCGTCACCGCCCGGCGCCGCGGGAACGGCCGCGGCGGGCGGTGACGCGCCGGCCTCCTCCGAGGGCTCCGGCCTCCCCCGCCCCTCGCGCACCGACCTGGCCGCCCGGGTGAACGCCTACACGGCCGGCTTCGGCGCCGGCTCCGACTACCGCGTGCCCGGCGCGGCGCAGCGCCGGGCGGTCGCGGACGGCGTCGCGCTGGCCGTCGAGGGCCGCGCGGAGCGGGCCGTGGCGGAGCTGGCCAAGGCCGGTTACCGGATGACCGAGCTCACCGACACCGCGACGGACCGACGGCTGGTCGAGATCGCCGACGCGGCCGAGGAGACCGAGGCGAAGCGCGGCTGGGGCCGCGTCTACGTCGACCTGTCGGCCCGCCCCTCGTGGTCCGTCCAGGTGCCCCACCCGGTCGCCGACAGTCGCACCGAGGCCCTGGGCGTCGATGTCTTCCGGGGGGCTCCCGGCGGGGTGCTGGTCGTCGCGGGGGCGCACCGCCGGGCCGACGAGGACGGGGCCTCCGACCCGGCCCATCGCACCGACACCGTCTTCTCCGCCGTGCTGGAGGCGCTGGCCGCCCACGGCCTGCCCGGCATCCAGGTGCACGGTTTCGACGAGGGCAGCCTCCCCGGCCAGGACGCCGTGGTCTCCACCGGCACCGCCGCCCCCGGCCCGGCCGCCGAGCGGGTCGCCGAGCGCCTCGGCGCCGCGGGCTGGACGGTCTGCCGCGCCTGGCAGGAGAAGTGCGGCCGGCTGGAGGGCGCCACCAACGTCGGCGGCCGCTTCGCCGCCGGCCTCGGCGTCCCGTGGCTCCACGTCGAACTGGCCAACCGCCTGCGCACCGAACCCGACCAGCGCGCCCGCGTCGCCGCCGCCCTCGCCGCCACCGCCCGCTCCTGGCCCGCCCGCCCCGCCGGCTGACCGCCCCGCTCCCGCCCGCCGTTCCGGCCCGCCCGGACCGGGCCTGCGGCATGCTCCGGGCGCGGCGTCACCAGGCCCCGGTGACGGGTCCGCGGTCGGCCCGGGGAGCCGTCCCGTCCCCGGCGACCGCCGCGGTGATCCTGTCGATGAGCATCAGGGCGCGGGCCAGTTCGCGCTGCTCACCGTCGTCGAGGGTGTCGGCGAGGGCCCGGGCGAGCACGCCGACGCGGTGCCGGCGGTCCTGCTCGATCGCGTCCTTCCCCTCGGCGGTCAGGGTGAGGACCTTCTTGCGCGCGTCGGACGGATCGTCGCGCGTCGCGAGGTAGCCGGCCCCGGTGAGCTCCTTGACGGTCGCGGCCATCGTCTGGTGCCGCACACCGCGGCTCGCCGCCAGCTCGGCGGTGGTCAGCGCGCCCCGGAGATCGAGCAGGTCCAGCACCGCGGAGGGGATGGGCGCGAGCCGGTCGGCCGAGCGGGTGGCACGGACCAGGGCCCCCACCGCGGCCCGCAGGTCGGCGGCGAGCTGGTCGGGCGCGGGTTCCTGGGCAGGCGAGTCGTTCATGGCGTCAGACTAGCAGAAATACAGGTGATACTGTACAGGTTGACCTGTATATCAATGTGCTGCGAGAGAGGGCCCGACCGTGCAGCTGACCAAGCACGCCCACGCCTGCGTCACCCTGGCCAAGGACGACGCCCGGATCGTCATCGACCCCGGGACGTTCACCCCCGACGCGGCCGACGCGGTCGCCGCCGCCACCGCTGTCCTGATCACCCACGAACACTTCGACCACTTCGACGACGAGCTGATCGCCCGGGCCCTGGAGAGCCGCCCCGAGCTGCGGGTGTTCGGACCGCCGACGGTGGTGGAACGCTGGTCGGCCCGCCGGGGCCAGGTCGGCGCGGTCAGGGCCGGCGACCGCCTCACCGTCGCCGGCTTCGACGTCGCGGTCTTCGGCGACCTGCACGCCGCGATCCACCGCGACATCCCCCGCGTGACGAACGTCGGCTACCTCGTCGACGGCCGCCTCTACCACCCCGGCGACGCCTACCACGTCCCGGACGCCGCCGTCGAGACGCTGCTGCTGCCCACCAGCGGGCCCTGGACCAATGTCGGCGAGGCGGCGGACTACGTCCGCGACGTCGCGCCGCGACGCCTGATCCAGATCCACGAGGTGATGCTCAGCCGGATCGGACAGGAGTCGGCGGCACGGTTCCTGAGCCCGCAGATGCTGAGCCCGGTGCCGTTGACGATCGTTCCGGTCGGAGAGGAGGTCACCGTCTGACGGCGGTGGCACGCTGGTGCCCGAAATGTCGCGTGCTGGACCATGAATCGGGGATCATGTTGACCATGACCGAGCGCGAGGCCGTCGGGTGCCGCTCTGCGCTGGACCGCCCGCAGGACAACCGGTCGCCCCGCCGGGAGGCGGGGACGACGGAGCGGTCCGGCCCGTGAGCCCGGCCGAGGAACCGGCGGAGGAACTGACGCTGGAGGCCCTGCTCAGCCAGTCGCCCCTGGGGCTGCACATCTTCGACGCCGACCTGCGGCTGGTGCGCATCAACCCGGCGACGGCGGCCATGCGGGGCCACGATGCCCGGGAACTGGTCGGTCTCCCGCTCCGGGACGCGTTCCCGCTGGACGATCCGGACGCGCTGGAAGCCCTGGCACGCTCCGTGCTCACGGACGGGCGGCCCGTGCTGGAGCGGCGCGCCCGGGCTTTCACCGACCCGCCCCCGGCGCCGGCGCGCACGTACTCGGTGTCGATGTTCCGTCTGCGCTCGCAGGCGGGGACGGTCCACGGGCTGGCCGTGATCGTGGTCGACGTGACGGAACTGGCGGTCGCCGAGGCGGGCTCCCGGGTGATGAACGCGATCCGGGCGCGGGTCGGCGCCTCGCTGGAGGCGGTCAACATCTGCCGCGAACTGGCCGATGTCCTCGCGGGCGCCATGGCCGACGCGGTGGTCGTGGAGGTCGTCGACGCGCTGATGACCGGCGACGACCCCCCGCTCTTCCCTCAGCCGCAGTTCGCGGCCCTGCACGGCGCGGCCGTGAAACGTCGCGGCACCGACCCCGCGAGCGGGCCGCTCGGATCCTCGCACGTGCCGGAGGCGACGTCGCCCTTCGGCCTGGCGCTGGCGCAGGGCAGACCGCTCACCGTCAGGCCGGAGGGCGACGAGGCCTGGCTGCGCACCACCGCCGACCACGCCGCGGCACTGCGCGGGGAGACGCCCGTCGCCGTCCTGGTGGCGCCCTTCATCCTGCGGGGCACGCTCCTCGGCCTGGTGACCCTGTACCGGTGGGAGGGCTCCCCCGCGTTCACCGGCGAGGACGCGGCACTGGCCGCGACGGTCGCGGACCACGTCGCCCTGTGCCTGGACAACTCGCGCAGGTACACCCGCGAGCACGCGGTCGCCGCCACGGTGCAGCGGAGGTTCCTGGCCCGCGCGCCGCAGTCCGCCGCCGGTCTGGAGATCGTCCAGGGGCACCTGCCGACCCACCGGGCCAGCGGCGGCTGGTACGACGTCATCCCCATGCCGGGGGCCCGTACCGCGCTCGTCATCGGCGAGGTCGACGGCTCCGGGATCCACACCGCCGCGACCATGGGCCAGCTGCGCACCGCCCTGCGCTGCCTGGCCTCCCTCGACCTCGAACCCGACGAGCTGCTGGCCCGCCTGGACGAGACCACGCGGCAACTGGCGGCGGAACGCCGCGCGCTGCCCGCGGCCGACCCGCTGCGGGAACAGGCGCTGACGGCGAGCTGCCTGTGCGCGGTCTACGACCCGGCCTCCGGCACTCTCACCGCCGCCCGCGCCGGCGGCCCGGGCCTGGTCCTCGTCTCCCCCGACGGCGCCCTCGCCCACGTGGACCTCCCGGACGGACCCACCCTGGGCACCTCCGAAACCGCCCCCTTCGCCGCGACCCGGATGTCCGTCCCCGACGGCACGGTCCTGGCGCTCACCACACCGGCCCTGTACGCCGACCTCGGCGCCCAGGGCCTGCACGCCCACCTCGCCCCCACCGACCGCTCACTGCGCGAGCGGTGCGACCAGCTCCTCCTCTCGTCGGGGCACGCCGGGCAGGCGGGAGCGGTGATCCTGCTCCTGGGCCGGACCGCCGGACTGGACCGCGACGCCACCGTGGACTGGGTCCTGGACGCCGACGAGCGGGCCCCCGCCCAGGCCCGGTCGCTCGTACGGGAGCAACTGGGACGCTGGGGACTGCCCGACGAGGCCGTGTACGCCGCCGAGCTCGTGGTGAGCGAGCTGGTGACCAACGTGGTCCGCTACGGCGATCCGCCGTGCCGCCTGCGCCTGATCCACGCGGACCGCCTGAGTGTCGAGGTCAGCGACGGCGAGGCCTCCAGTCCCCACCTGCGCCATGCCCGGACCACGGACGAGGGCGGCCGCGGGCTCTACATCGTGTCGCAACTCGCGGACCGCTGGGGCGTCCGGTTCGCCTCCACGGGCAAGACGGTCTGGGTCGAACAGACCGCCGGGACGGAACAGCCCGGGCCCTGGCAGTAGAGCGGTGATCCCGGCACCGGGACGGAACGCCCCGGCGGGTCCAGGGGGGTGTCGTCGGACCCGGTCGACCGGTCACACCGCTGACGGACGATCCGAAGTCGCTGGACCTCACGAAGTTCTGACGACTCCACCCGCAGGCCGCCCGGGCTCCCGGGCCCCGTCGGTGTCGCCGTGGCTCGGCCGTTTCAGGGACGTGTCAGGCCGTTGCCGGGGGTCAGGCCGCTGAGCTTGTCGGGGTTGACCTGGAAGCGCAGGTTCTGGAGGCGGCCGTCGGCCAGGTCGAAGGAGAGGGCGCCGACGGCGTGCCCGCCGAGGGTGGCCAGGATGCCGAGTTCCCCGTTGATGACGGCCGGTTCCATGGTCAGGGCGGCCAGTTCGGGCTTGGCCAGGAAGCCCAGGAGCCAGCGTGCGACGTGGTCGGTGCCGTGGAGCGGGCGACGGGCCGCGGTGATCCTGCCGCCGCCGTCGGACCAGGCGGTGACGTCGGGGGCGAGCAGTTCCATCACGGCGTTCAGGTCGCCGCCCGCGCAGGCCCGGAGGAACCGGGTGGTGATCCGGCGGCGCCGGTCGGGGTCGGCGTCGAAACGGGGGCGGCGGGCCTGGACGTGCGCGCGGGCCCGGTGGGCGATCTGGCGGACCGTCGGCTCGGGACGCTCCAGGGTCTCGGCGATCTCGGCGTGCGAGTAGCCGAAGACCTCGCGGAGCAGGAAGACGGCGCGCTCGACGGGGCTGAGGGTTTCCAGCACGACCAGCATGGCGGTGGAGACGGACTCGGCCAACTCGGCCTCCGAGGCGATGTCCGGGGACGTCAGCAGGGGTTCGGGCAGCCACGGGCCGACGTAGCTCTCGCGGGCGGCCCGTGCGCAGGTGAGACGGTTCAGGGCGAGGTTGGTCACCGTACGGACCAGGTAGGCCCTGGGGTGGTGGATCGCGTCGCGGTCCGCGGTGCTCCAGCTCAGCCAGGCGTCCTGGAGGACGTCCTCGGCGTCGGTGACGCTGCCCAGCATGCGGTAGGCGGTGGCGAAGAGCAGCCGGCGGTGTTCGAGGTACGGATCCTGCCCGGCGCCGGCGTCGGGCGCCGGATCGTCGTGCCCCGACGGCGGGGAAGCGGCGGGGGTGGCGGCCACGGCGGGGGTGGCGGCGGGAGCCGGTGTGCCCGTCATGCCGCGGGCCTGCGGGTGGCGCGGCCGCCCTTGGAGACGATGGTGGTGACGTTCATGCGCTTGCTGAACCGGTAGGTCATCAGGGGGCTGGCGCTGACCAGTTCCTTGTACACGACGGCGCTTCGGCCGGTGAGGCACGTACGGCGGGGGGTGTCGTCGGCCCTGGTGAACTGGATGACGGCGTCACGGCGCCCGAGGCTGACCGGCTGGTGGTAGTAGCCGAAGCGGAAGGGCTTGACGGCCTTGCCGCGCACGAGCTTCGCGATGGCGTCGGCGGTGTACTGGGCGGTGGGCAGGCCGCTCTGGCAGGTGCCGTGGAGCTGTCCGAAGGCCAGGCGGACGGCGGCGGCGTCGCCGATGGCGTGGATCCGGGGGTGGGACACCGACCGCAGGGTGGCGTCGACCAGGATCAGACCGCGCTCGTCGGTGGCGATGCGGGCGTCGGCGGCGAGCGGCGCCACCTTGACGCCGGCGGTCCACAGGCAGGCGTCGGAGCGGATGATCCGGCCGTCGGCCAGCTCGACGGCGTCGGGCAGCACCGCACCGACCCGGGCGCCGGTGGCCACGGTGACGCCGAGGCGCTCCAGCACGCGGCGGAGGTGGGCGCGGGCCCTGTCCCCCATCATGCCGCCGGGCTCGTCCGGGCTGACCAGCGTGACGCGCAGACCCGGGTGGCTCTCGGCGATCTCGGTGGCCGCCTCGATACCGGTCAGCCCACCGCCGCAGACGGTGACCGTGCCGCCGGCCCCGTCGATCTCGGCGAGCCGCGCGGCGAAACGGCCCGCGATCTGCGGGCTGTCGAGGGTGAACGCATGGGCCTCGGCGCCGGGAACGCCGGCGATGTCGGTCGAGCTGCCCAGCGCGTAGACGAGGGTGTCGTACGTGAGGGTCCCGGCGCCGTCGACGGTGACCTGCCGCGCCTGCGGGTCGATCGCGGCGGCGGAGCCCTGCACGAAGGCGACGCCGGTCCCGGCGAGCAGGTCGGGGATGCGGCGGTCGGCCAGCTCCTGTCCGGCGGCGATCTGGTGCATCCGCAACCGCTCGACGAACCGGCTCGACGGGTTGACCAGGGTGATCCGCGCATCCGTCCGGCGCGTACGGCGCGCCAGACGGATGGCGCAGAGCATGCCGGTGTAGCCGGCACCGAGGATGACGATGCGGTGGCCGTTGGTCATTTCCATCTCCCTGGGGCGGGCACCGGCTCTCGGTGCCGGTGACGCCCATGGGACAAGTGACCGCCGGCAGACGTGACACACCGTGGATGTGAACCACGTCACACCAGGGCCGGCCTCGCGGACCCGGGCCCCGGCCGCCGCCCACCTGGCCGGACAGGCCCGGGCGCCGTTGGAGCCGCGGCGAAGTGCGCGGTCAGGTCGGCGGTGGTGCCGGAGTCGTCCGCACGGCGGATCGCCCGGATCGTCCGGAGCGGCGCGTCGGGGCGCACCGCGGAAGGACGCGGCCGTCGTCGGCGGCGGGGCCGCACGCGCACCGGTGACGCGCTGCGCACTCCCTGAACATCACCGTGAATTCATCTTTCACGGGTACTGCGACGACCGTTCCCGGGTATGAGCGAGTCAGGCTGACGGAGCCGACGTCGCCGTCGGAGCCAGTCGTCATCGGGTCCCGGACGAGACCGTCCGGGACTATCCGAACGCGGGGCGGCCCTCCGGCGGGCACGGGCCGCCGAGGATCGTCCGGGCCACGAGGCCGGACCGCCGGCCGCGCGGACGCCGCCGGCGGTCGTTCAGACGTCACCGGCGGTCGCGCGGACGTCGCCGTCCGTACCGTACGCGTCCCCCGCCGTTTCGGCCCGGGCGGGACCGCGGGCCACCCCGACTCGAGGACCGTGGCGCGAACGGCCCGCCCCTCCGTAGGGCGCGTGCTGATCACGCGGGAGGGAGGAGCTGTTCGCGCACCCATCGGGGATCGGGGTTGGTGTGGGGCCGGCCTGCCACGACCACGGTCGGCACGGTCTCGTTGCCGTCGTTGGCCGCCCTCACCGCTGCGGCTCCTGCCGGGTCGCGCCAGATGTCGACCCAGTGCAGCCGGCGGGCGTCGCGGCCCAGCCGGATGCGCAGTCGTATGCAGTACTTGCAGCCCGGCCGCCAGAAGACGACCGGCCGGCCGTCGACCGCGCTGCGGCGTTGCGCCTCCTGCGCACCGACCGACCTCGGGAAGATCAGGGGTGAGTTCACGCCGGCGAGCGCCAGGAACGCCGGCAGGAGTACCGCGGCCGTGCCGGGGCTCCCCTTGAGGATCTGCCCGGCCGCGACGGCCGAGCCGCTGAGCACGAGCACCATCGGCAGGATCCAAGCACGCGTCATGAGTGGACGTTATGTCCGTTTCTGGTAGCGGCCTCGTCCGGGTTGGGTGAGGAAGCCTTGGCGGGTGAGGCGTCCGAGGCGGCTGCGGGTGATGTTGACGGACGC
>NZ_JBSGFD010000021.1:0-69119 GCF_053603215.1 Kitasatospora sp. NPDC004240
CGCTGGTCCGACCTCGCCGGCAGCCGGACCCGGCCGATGCGCCGGCTCACCCTGGCCACCGCCGCCGTCCTCGCCGCACTGGCCGGCGCGGTCGCGCTCGGCTCGCCGCTCGCCACCGCCGCCCTGATCGCGGCCGGCGTGGTCACCGTCAGCACCAACGGCCTGTCCTTCACCGCCGTCGCCGAACACGCCGGCACCTCCTGGGCCGGCCGCGCCCTCGGCGTCCACGTCACCACGCAGAACGCGCTCGCCGCCGCCGTCGCCCCCGTCATGGGCGCCGTCATCACCGCGTACGGCTACGGCCCGGCGTACGCGCTCACGCTCGCCTTCCCGCTGGCCGCGGCGCTGCTGGTACCGTCCGCGGGGACCGGCCACCACCCGGCCGGCCGCCACACGGGGGGTACCTGATGAACACGCTGTCCTTCGCCGAACAGGCCGCCTACCGGGCCCGCCTGCGCGGCAGCCTGCTCGGCGGCGCACTCGGGAGCGCGCTCGGCCGCCCGGTCGAGCAGATGTCCCTGGCGATGATCCGGGCACGCTACGGGGAGAACGGCGTCACCGGCCCGGAAGCCGACCACGAGGGCGTCACCGGGCGGATCTCCGCCGACACCCAGCTCACCCTGTTCACCGCGGACGGCTGGCGGGCCGGCTACAGCCGGATCATGGAGAAGGGCATCAGCGGCGCCGAGGTGACCATCGTCCAGCAGTCCTACCTGAGCTGGCTCGGCACCCAGGAACACCCCGCCCCGCCGGCCGATGCCCCCTCCCTCTTCGCCGGACGGCTGCGCGGGCAGCAGTGGCTGTACGCCCGGCGCGGCGCCGGCGAGGGCACGCTCGCCGGCCTGAAGCAGGGCCACGTCCCCGACCCGCGCTCGGAGATCACCGGCGAGCCCGGACCGGTCAACCCGCACTCCAAGGGCTGCGGCGCGCTGGCCCGTTCGGCACCGTTCGGCTTCACCGGCACCTACCCGAAGACCTACTTCGAACTCGCCGCCCGCTGCGCCCAGATCACCCACGGCCACCCCACCGGCTATCTGGCCGCCGGCGCCTTCGCCGTCATCGTCAACCAGCTCGTCCGCGGCGAATCGTTGTACCGGGCTGTCCAGCTCGCCCTCGAACTGCTCGCCGGCTACCCCCGCCACGAGGAGACCACCGCCGCGCTGCGCCGGGCCCTCGCCCTCGCCGCGGCCGGCCCCGCGACCCCGGAGGCCGTGGAGACCCTGGGCCACGGCACGGTCGCGGAGGAGACGCTGGCCATCGCCGTGTACGCCGCCCTCGCCGAGACCACGCCCTCGCGGCGGCACACCCGCATCGAGCGCGCCCTGCTGCTCGCGGTCAACCACTCCGGCGACAGCGACTCCACCGGCGCCGTCTGCGGCAACCTCCTCGGCGCCCAGCTCGGCGACGGCATGCTCCCGGCGGCCTGGCTCGACCGCCTGGAGGGGCGTGCCGAGATCGCCGTCCTCGCCGACGCCTTCGCCTCCGCGGTGCACCCGGGCGAGGTGCTGCCGCGGTACTGGTGACGGGTGCGGCGCGCGGGAAGTCGGCGGGGCCGACTTCTGGCGCGCCCGGGCCCCGGCCGTGCTCGGCGCCGCACAGGAAGTCGGCCGGTCCGACTTCTCACGTTCCGCCCGCGTGGCCGACCGGCGCCCGGCGCGGTCCGTAGACTGACGGCGGCCCGAGGGGTGGCCGTCATCACTGGGGGGTTCGGGTTCGTGGACAGGCTCGTGGACGGGACGCAGCGCCGCTTGCCGCCGCTGCGCGCCGGGCGGCAGCCGGCCGGGAAGGCACTGCTGGGGCTGCTGGAGGACCCCCGGGCGCCCCGCGTCTGCGTGGTGACCGGGCGGCCCGGCAGCGGGCGCAGCCACCTGGTCGCCTGGCTGGCCGCCGCCTGCACCGCGCCCGGCGCACCGGAGCGTCAACACCCCGACGCCGCCCTGTCGTTGGCGGGCATGACGGTGGACGCCGCGGTGTGGACGCTGGCCGCCCGGCTCGGCCTGCACGCCCGCACCGCCGGCGAGCTCGCCCGGGAGCTGCGGGAGTCCGCCCGTCCCCGGCTGCTGATCCTCTGGGACCTCGACCGCGCCGAGGCCCCCGGCTCCGTCACCGACGCCCTGCTGCGCCCGCTGCTGGAGGTGCCCGGCCTGCGGCTGGTCGTCGAGGGCGCCACCGAACCCCTCGCCGACGCCGCCGTGCTGGACCTGGACCAGCCGTCCTGGACCGACCCGGCCAGGTTCGCCGCCTGGTACGACCAGCGGCGCGGTCACTCCCCCTTCGCCGCCGCCGACCTCTTCCCCCATCCCGGCGCGGCCCTGCTCGCCGCGAGGATCCCGGCCGGCGCGCCCGCCGACCCGTACGCCGGCGTCCACGGCACCTGGTGGGCCGCCGTCCCCGGGGAACTGCGCCCGGCGGTGGCCGCGCTGGCCGCCGCCGTCCGGCCGCTGAGTCTGGCGGAGTGGTCGGCCGTGGCGGGTGGGGCGGCCGTGGAGGCGGCCAGCCGGCTGCTGCCGCCAGAGGGGCCGGGGCCCGAGGAGCGGTGGTGGCTGCCCGCGGGCCCGCTGCGGGAGGCGGTCGCCACCGGACCCGTACCCGCCGCCGACCCGGCCGCACTGGCCCACGCCCTCACCGCGACCGTCCCGCTGCTGCCCGACGGCACACCCGACCTGATGCGCACCGACCCGGCCCTGCTGGGGCTGGCGCTGCGCCAGGCCGTCCATGCCGAGGCCGGCCACACCGTCGGCCCGATGCTCGACGACCTCGAACTCCTCGTCCGTGCCGACCCATTGGCGGTCACCGCCGCCCTCGCCGCGTACCCCGGGCACCGGGCCGCCGCCGCCTGGGCCGCCGCCGGCCCCGCCCTGGTCGTCGAGCCCGACCCGGCCGTCCGCGCGCCCGTCCTCCTCGCCCGGCTCCCCCACGACGCGGCCGAGGGCCGGCGGCGACCGCTGGAGGGCGCGGCCGGCTGGGTGATCCACCGGGCGCACTGGAACACCGGCTCCCTCTGGCAGGTCGGCGCCCTCGCGCAGGGCCCCAACGCCGGGTACGTCGTCCTGCTGGCCGAGGACGGCACGCTCCAGGCCGTCGAGGCGGCCACCGGGCAGGCGTACCCGATCCCGGCCGCCCACGGTCCGAACCCCGCCCGCTCCCTGCTGGCCCTGGCGGACGGCACCATCGCCGCGCTCGACGCGGAGGGCCGTCCGCACCTGCTCACCGGCTCCCTCCTCCCGGCGCCCCCGCCGCCCGCCGACGCCGTCCTGACCGTGCTCGGCCCGCTGGACACCGCCGGCGACAGCCTCGGCCGGGTCCACATGCAGCCCACCGAGCCGCCGCTGCCCGTCCACACCGGCCCGGTCACCGCGCTGGGCGGCACCGCGTTGGACGGCGCCGCGTTGGAGGGCGCCGCGTCCCTGCTGCTCAGCGGCGGCGCCGACGGCTGTATACGGTCCTGGCGGCCCGGCAGCGGACAGGCCCCGGAGCAGGTCGACGCGCGGGAGTGCCCGGTCACCGGTGTCGCGGCCGGGCAGGACCGGTACGGCCCGGTGCTGGCCGCGGCCTGGGCCGACGGGTTCGTCCGGATCCACCGGCCGGACTCCGGTCACACCATCGGTCTGCGGCTCGGCTCACCGGTGCGGTCGGTGCTGGTGGACGGCCAGGGACTGGTGCTGGTGGTGATGGCCGACGGCTTCGTCGCCATCCTGCTGGGCAGCCCGCCGCCCACCGCCTGAACGGCGTCGCGGGCGGGGCCCGGTCGGCCCCGCCCGCGACATCACCGGTTCACCCAGCTCAGCCGGCCAGCAGCTGCTTCATCAGCGTGATCTCGGCGGTCTGCGCGGTGGCGATCACACCCGCCAGCTCCTTGGCCGGTCCGTACGCGCCCTTGGCCTTCTCCGCGTCGGCCATCTGCACGGCGCCCTCGTGATGGGCGATCATCATCGTCAGGAACGCCTTGTCGAAGGCCGCGCCGGACGCCTTGGTGAGCTCGTCCATCTGGGCCGGGGTCATCATCCCGGCCATCGGCGCGCCGGACCCGCCGCCGTGCGCGGCGTGCTCATCCGCACCGGCGGCCGGGACCTGCTCGCCCCAGGCGGTGAGCCAGCCGGTCATGGTGGCGATCTCCGGGTCCTGGGCGCCCTTGATCTTCTGGGCCAGCTGCTTGACCTGCGCGGACGAGGCCCGGGTACCGGCCAGCTCCGCCATGGTGACCGCCTGGCGGTGGTGCGGGATCATCTGCTGCGCGAACTCGGTGTCGGCCGCGTTGTGCGCGCCGGCACTCGGGGCCGCGGCGCTCGGAGACGCCTTCGCGGAGGCCGACGTGCCCGGGGCCCCGGTGGCTGTAGCGGTGGCCGTCGGCGAGGCGCCGCCGTGCCCGGCCGCGTGGTTGCTGCTGGTGCCGCCACCGCTGCCGCAGGCGGCGAGGACGAGGGCGACGGCGACGCCGGCCACCGCCAGCGAGGTACGGCGGATCAGAACGTACGAGGTCATGGTGGAACAACTCCTGCACAAGGAAAGGTGAACGAGGACGCGGCTGACCGCACGCGGACCCGGTTGATCCGGTCCGCATGCCAACCACGCCTATATGCGCAGGAGTTGGAGATCGGAGAGTGAAGGCGGAGCCCGCCCGGCGGACGAGGCGTCGACCGCGCCCGCCCGTACGGCGGAGAGCGGCTCGGGGGTCGCGGGCGCCAGGGCGGCGGCGAGCGGCGACGGGCTGAACGGCGCCGCGAGCGCGTTCGCCACGCACATTTCGCCGACGTGCGCGCCGTGGTCGCCCTCGTCCGGCGGACACTCGTGACCGCCACCGTCGGAGTGCTCGTGCCCGTGATCGGCCTGCACGGACACCACCGCCGCCGCGGACGTCCCGCTCGGCGACATCAGCCCGTGCATCCCCAGCACACCAAGCAACGCGACCACCACGAGCAGCCCCCTCAGGGGCACCCGGACGATCCGCTCGGCACGCATGGGCGACATCCTAGGCGAGCCCGACCCCGTTACTTCATCAGGACGTTGAGGTCGATCACCTGGTCGTAGGGCGGCAGCGTCACGGTGACCGGCGCGCCGTACTCGGAGAACTCCGTCCGGATGTTCTTGTCGAGCGACTCGATCCGGATCGGCAGCGCCGGCCCCTCGGTCTGCACGTACCCGGTGAAGGTGCCCTCGCCCGAGAATCCGTCGACCAGCACGGTCTTCCTGCCGTCGATCGTCTCCGTGCCGGCCGAGGTGAACTGCTCACCGGGCGACCCGTCGCCGAAGAGCGGCACCATCCCCAGATCGCAGAACTGCGCAAAGCTCTCGAAGGCGTCGTCCTTGCCGATCTTCACCCAGCGGCCCTTGTGCTGCGCGGCCGCCGGCCCGGACACCGAGGTGAGCAGCTGCTCGTCGAACTTCAGGAAGGTCTGGCCCTTGCCCTGCACCAGCTCCAGCGAGCCCCTGCCCTCGATGACGATCGACCCGGCACAGTTGCCCTGGCGGTCCGCCGACACCTTGTACGTCGACTTCGTGTCGTCCTCGACCGTGAAGCCCGTCAGCTTCACCGAGCCCGCCTTCTTGAAGTCCTCGCGCGCCTTCTGCAGGATCACGTCCCCGGTCGCCGACTCCAGCCGCTCGGTCGGGCTCGCCGTGGGCGCCACACTCGGAGCCGCCGCCTTGCCGTCCGCCTCCCCGCCCCCGCAGCCGGTGGCCCCCACGGCCAGGACGAGGACGACGGCGGCCACCCGGGCGGCCCGCTTGCTGTTCACGACGGAAAACACTCCACTGCTGGTCATCGGCGACTCTTCGACCAGGAACGATGCCCGCCCGCCGCCCCCCACGTCAACGAACGTCTCCACACCGTGACCCCTGCCACCGAAATCCACTCGCCGGGCCCGGCCGCCGCCCACCAGACTGACCCCGCCCGACGCCTCATTCGACCCATCAGGGAGACCCACATCACCGACGACCAGCCGCAATGGACCGGCGCCCTCACCGAGCGCCTGCGCTGCTGCATCTGCGGAGGCCCCACCACCGACGCCCCCGACTACGTCCTCATCGAACTGACCGCCGCCCCCAGCAGCGCCCGCCAATGGCTCGGCGCCCACGGCGCCCACCTCAACGGCGTCCTCGCTCAGGGGTTCAGCGCCGAGGTCCACCTGATGTGAGCACAGGGAGCGACGGCGAGGCCTGCAAATGGGCCGGTGCCCGCCCCGCCCGGGGACGGGCACCAGCCTTCCATCACTCACCGACTCACGGAGTCCGCCCCGACTGCAGCCGCCACCCCTGGTTGGCGTTGGTGCCGACGCAGTCCCAGATACCGAGCCGGGTGCCCGGCGCCGTGTTCCAGCCGGGCAGTTCCAGGCACTTCGCCGTGCCGGGGCCGGTCTTGTCGATGGTCTCCGTGATCACGATGCGCCCGTCGGGGCGCATGGTCCACCGCTGGCTCTTCTTGGTCCGGTCGCAGCGGGCCAGAACGACTGCGGCCCCGTTGTCGAGCACATCACCCTGCGTGGAGACGCAGAACGAGCCGACGCGGAGGGTCCCGTCCGTCGCGAAGTTGAACTGCTGATTCGGTCCGGCCCAGCAGGAGTAGACGGCAAGCTCGCCGCCCTCCTGGAGGCCGCTCCAGGCATCGACGCACGCCCCGCCCGCGAAGTCGGAGCGGATCGAGACACTGGCGTCCGCGAACCCGGCCACGATGTACGGACCGAAGCCGTCGACCTTGCCCGCCGTACCGTCCGAGCTGGTGCCGGGGAAGATCGCGATGGCCTTGGTCCCGTCGATCACCCAGAGATCGGCGAAACCGTCACTGTTGAGATCCGCGGCACCGATCTGGGGGTGGGTCGCCGACGTGAGGCCGGCGCCCGCCAGGATGACCACACCCGACTTCGGCTTGGTGAGGCTGGTGAAGTCGGCCTTCCCGTCGGCGCCCCGGGTGATCGGGTAGGCGAGGATGTTGCCGGTGGCCTTCTCGCGGGCCCAGATCGTGGCCTGCTTGGCGTCCGGAAGGTTGGGCGTCCTGGTGACCCCGTTGGCAGCTCCCGGGTTGAGGATCTCGTAGTCGTTCCAGTTCCCGCCGTCCGAGACGGTGATCTGCCACGCGGGGGCGAGGAGCTGGTCGATGCCGCCGGGGGCCATGTAGTAGAGCTTTCCGGTCTCGCCCTCGACCGTGAGCACGTAGGTGCGAACCGGATCGGCATCGGGATCCAGGCTTAGCGTCTCATTGTCGGGGCTGCCGATCGCGACGACCTGGTTCGCCGCCGCCCAGTCAGCCGCGTAGTCGACGCACGTCGTACCGGTACCGAGGACCTTGCAGGTGCGCGGCCGGTCGATCCGGGACGAGGTCAGGGTGTCGAACCTGCCCTCACCATTGCCCTTGACCAGGTAGAGGTACTTCTTGAGCTCGGCGTCCTTGGTGTTGTGGGCGATCAGCTGATCCACCGCGAGGCCGTCCCGCAGCGTCGCACGGTGGGTGAGCTGGTAGTCACTCCAGACCGGTGAGTGTGCGGCGTCCCGGCCGGGTGCAGCGGCCGCCGGGGCGGCCAGCGAGTTCCCCGGGTCGGTCGCGCCACCGATGACGCGCAGGTCACCCCTGCTGTCAGCGACCGCGATATCGGCCTTCTGATCGTTGTCGAGGTCACCGAAGACCGGAAGGGTGCCGGGCTTCCACGGCGCGTAGAAGTTGTAGACGGCTGGCTGGCTGTAGTTGCCGGCGTTGTCCATCGCCCAGGCATAGACAGTGTTGGTGCCCCAATTGCGGGGCTGGTACGTGAACGTCTGCCCCGGGGCCAGGGTCGTGGCGTCGCAGCGCCAGCCGACGATCGGGGTGGGGTCGGCGCTGACCCGGATGCAGGCGACACCTGAAGCCTGAAGACCGGCACCGGGTGTCGGGTCCTGACCGTTCACGGTGAAAGTGCCGGTCTGGCCGGCGAACTTGGTCGGCTTGTCGTTGAGGGTGCCCGAAGCCGGGAAGTCGGAGGAATCGATGCTGACACGGGGGTTGGTGCGGTCGACACGGAAGTAGCACCAGGCACTCACCGGCGAGGTGAGGATGCCGTCCGAGGCTTGGGCAAGCCAGCCGTACTGGTGGCCGTCACTAAGCGCCCCTACGGACACCGGAGACCCTGGATTGTTGTAGCTGCCGGCCCACTCACTGTGCGAGAACCTGAAATTGGGGTCGTTGTCATCCCACATCTGATAGCTGGTGTAGAGAGACTGTCCAGTGGGAGAAAGACTATTGGCGGCGAGGTAGATGTTCTGGTTGTTACCGACCCAGCCGGGGTTGTCCCAAGGGGTAGCGCCACCGCTGGTGCACTCGGCGAGGCCGTTGTTGCTCGCAAAGCCGGGGATGGGACTGGTGCGGGGGTACCAGATGGTGGGGTTGACGTCGTAAGTGGTGGTGATGCTGGGGTTGCTGGCGAGGTGGTGGCGGAAGAGCCTCTCCAACTCGCTCGCCTGCGGCGCGATGCCCACCGTCCAGGTGGGCCACTTCTCGGCGGCGGCGCGCTTCATCGCGTCTGTGACGTCGATGGCGAGCGGGCCGGTTCCGGTGAGGGGCTGACCGTTGACCGGCGCGCACCCCTGCATGACCACGTCCTCCTTCTTTTCGCACGGCTGGTCGTACCAGTTGGAGTGCTCGTGGATGGTCTTCCCGGCAGGTGCCGAGTACACGACGAAGGGAGTGCTGGTGCCCGGGCTGGAGGCCCGGGTGACCTGGGCGTTGAGCGTGGCGCTGAAGATGGTGGGCGCGGACTGCGCGTTGGCGGGAACGGTGTGGATGGCCGGGTTGATGCCGAACCGGAAGTAGGCGCGCTGACGGCCGAAGGTGCTGCAGTCGAGGCTGGGGTCACTGCTGCGGTAGCCGCAGTAGCCGGTCGCCAGTTCGGTCTTCTTGTTGTAGTTCTCGGCCGACTTGTGGTTCTCCTGGACCTCGACGGACCCCTCGGTGGTGCTGGTCGCCGCAGTGAGCGACGGGTCGAGGTACCACGGACCGGTCCCCGATCCGAGCGCGGTCCGGTCGGGGGTGAGTTCAATCGCCCCGCCGGAGACCTTGGTGCCGATGGCAACGACGTTGGCGCCGTCCCCCGGTTCCTCGGCGGAGGACGGCATGCCGCTGTTCACGGGCGCGTCCGCCGCCGCGACCGCCGACCTGGACTGCTTGGCGAGAGGCACCGGCTGAGAGGCGGCCTGGGTGGAAGAGTCCCACTGCAGCGGCGCGGGCGAGCGGAAGCGTAGCTTCCCCACGTCGTCCTTCACATCGATGTGGCCACCGGCGTCGGAGGTGACAGTCAAACCCTGGGCCGTGATGGGAAAGCGCAGGGCCTTCAGGGCCGGGTTCGCGGCCGCTTCGGCCGTACGGACAATGATGACGTCACGCCAGCCGCCTACCGGAAGTGCCGTCAGCTGCAGGTCGACGCCGGGCAGCACACCGGCATAGGTCGCGGTCGCACCGTTCAAGGTGGGCTTCGGTAGTACGAACGGCGCACCGATGGAAAGCTTCCTGCCGTCCTCCGTCGCGACGGTCGCCATCGGCCCGGAGCCGCCCCCGGAGAAAGACAGCGATGTGGACGCGACTGCCGGGCTGAGCGTTCCGTCCGCATTGGCGCGCAGAGACGAGTCGATGTCGGCCCACGCGCCACCACGCCTCGTCCGGACGGCCTGAGCGTTGTCGGTGGTGGTGAGCGTCCCGCTGGGATTGGCGATCGTCCTGGAGGTCTCGGTGGTCAGGTTCTCCACCACGACCGGCTTGCCACTGGCCTTCGCCCTGCCGATGGCGTCGAGCATGGCTTGCTGCTCCGGTGTGCGGCCGGGCGCCGGCCCCGAAGGAGGTACAGCCGGAAGAACTCCACCGGACGGGCCGTGAGGTGCGTTGTCGGTGGCGAGCGCGGCCGGTGCCGACAGTAGGCCGAGGCTCAGCGCACAGCTCGTTCCGAGCACCGCCAAGCGGCCCAGTGATGTTCGGTGGCGACTGGTCGCATTTGAGCCTGAATATGGACGGATCATGTGGAACATGGGTTTTTTTGCTGCCCCTCCCGATGGGCCGGCCCAGCCAACCGGACCGGCGTTCGCATCGGAACGATGCTGCCTGGTGGGCTACTTGGTCAACCTCGAATCCTTCTTGCACACCGGTGTCCCGATTCGCCCACGATCCGTTGATCAAGAATTCGTAAACATCGCAGGCGCGATCTGAAACTCACTAGCGGCGTGATCGCCCGGTCGCCTAGGGTCACATCATCCATGACATAGCCATGCCCAAGCGAGGCTGTGTCGACAATCGAATGAGGGGGCTGTTGGTGGGGATCTGGCCTGCCCGGAAACGGGCTGGTGGATCGGCAGGGGGCCGTCGGTGGTCACCGGCCGTGGCGACATTAGTCGCCCTGACCATGACGGGGGTGGCCACACCGCCCGCCGTCGCGTGGACGTATCCGGAGCCCGTGGAGGAGGTCTGGGCACCCCCCAACACGCCGCTCGGCAATGGCACCCCGCCGGTCAAGGGCGGCAATGCAGCCCGCCCGGCGGCGAAGGAAGCAGCGAAGCCCGCTGACTGGACACCACAGGTCGCTGCTCCTGTGACTTCGGGTACGGAGACGATCCAGATCGGCATGGACAGTGCCGAAGCGAAGGCCGCCCGCAAAGCGACCGGCGGCGCCTCTCCGGCCTCCGGGGGTGCCACCGGCGTCCGGGCGGGCAAGCTCGCGGTCGAGGTCGCCCCGGGCACCGGCAAGGGTGAGGCCGCCCAGGCCGTCACCGTCGAGGTGACCGACGAAAACAAGGGCACCGCCGTCGGTGTCACTGGGCCTTTGGTGGCACTCACCGATGCCGGTTTACCCGTGGGCGAAGGTCGCACCGCCTCGGTGACCCTCGACCTGAAGGGCCTGCAGGCCGGCGGCTGGGCGGACCGGGCGCAATTGGTCGCACTGCCGGCATGTGCGCTGACCACCCCGCAGCTGCCCGAGTGCCGCATCAAGACCCCTGTTTCGTCGACCACCGACGCGAAGGGCCGGCTCACTGCGGACCTGACCCTCCCCGGCGCCAAGCCGGCCACTCTGGGCGCGAGTGGTGGCAGCATGGTGAAGGCCTCGTTCAGCGAGAGTGCCGCCTCCGGCGTCGTACCGGCCGCCGACACCACGGCGAGCGCGCCAATGGTGCTTGCCGCCGAGCCGACCCCCTCGGGGGGCGGCGGCACCTACACCGCGACGCCACTGGCGCCCTCGGCCGGCTGGAACGTGGGATCCAACGCGGGTAACTTCACGTACGGGTACCCGATCCAGGTCCCCGCCGCCCTCGGCGGCGCAGCTCCCACCGTGACACTGGGCTACAACTCGGCGGCGGTGGACGGCAAGACCTCCGCCACCAACGCGCAGTCCTCGTGGATCGGCGACGGCTGGGGCTACGAGCCCGGCTTCATCGAACGCTCCTACCGGGGCTGTGCCAAGGCCGGTATCACGGGCTCGGGCGACCAGTGCTGGGCCGGGCAAAACGCCACGCTCTCGCTCGGCGGGCGCTCCGGGACCATCGTGCGGGACGACGCCACCGGCGCTTGGCGGCTGCAGAGCGACGACGGCTCCAAGGTCGAGCAGCTCACCGGCGCTCCTAGGGCGGTCGGCGACCAGGACTACCGGGACATGGAGTACTGGCGGATCACCACGCCGGACGGCACCGAGTACTACTTCGGTCGCAACCACCTGCCCGGCGGTGACGGCACCGACCCCGCCACCAACTCCGTACTGACGGCCTCGGTCTACTCGCCCAAGAACGGCGACCCCTGCTACAGCGGAGCGACCGGCCTGGGCTCCTGGTGTCAGATGGCCTGGCGCTGGCAGCTCGACTACGTCGTCGACGCCCGCGGCAATCTCACCACGTACAAGTACGCCACCGAGGGCAACAAGTACAGCCGCGGCGGCGCCCAGAACCAGGGAAACGGCACGCTCACCGACTACCAGCGCGCCGGATACCTGCGCGAGATCGGATATGGCCAGCGGCTGGACGAGCAGAAGGCCGCCAAGGGTGCCCTCAACCCGGCTGCCAAGGTGGTCTTCAGGACCGAGGAACGCTGCAAGCCCTCCGGCGCCGTCACCTGCACGGAGGACCAGCGCACAACAGCCAACGCCGATGCCTGGCCCGACGTGCCGATCGACCAGATCTGTACCGGGAGCGGCACCTGCTCCAGGTACGCGCCGACCTACTTCACCACCAAGCGCCTGACCGCCATCACCACCCAGGTGCTGGTCGGCTCCGCCTACCGTGACGTGGACACCTGGGCGCTGTCACAATCCTTGGCCGATCCCGGTGACGGCACCAAACGCACTCTGCAGCTGAACTCGATCCAGCGGACCGGCTCCAACGGCCAGACCCCGATCACGCTGCCCGCCGTCACCTTCGAGTACGTGATGATGGCCAACCGTGTCGACGGCTTCGTCCCGGCCGCGCCGATGTTCATGCGGCCGCGCCTCCAGGCGATCACCACCGAGACCGGTGGGACTGTCAACGTCATCTACAGCAATCCCGAGTGCTCCCGGGTCGCCGGCCGCATGCCGTCCTCTGAGGACTCCAACACGATGGCCTGCATACCGGTCAAGTGGTACCTCCCCGGCCAATCCTCGCCGGACCCCGTCAACGACTGGTTCAACAAGCCACTCGTCAAGATCATCACCGAGCAGGACAAGGTCGTCAGCCCCGCTGTCAGCAAGGTCACCGAGTACACCTACAACGGTGGCGCGGCCTGGCACCGCAACGACGCCGAGTTCATCGACCCCAAGACCCGCACTTGGGACAACTTCCGCGGCTACCAGTCGGTGACCACCTCCACGGGCAGCGCCTTCCCCGGTGAGGCCCCCAAAACCCAGCAGACCGCCACCTACCTGCGCGGCATGGACGGCGACTATCTCACCAACGGCACCCAGCGCAGCGTCCAGATCGCCAGTCCCCTTGGGGGAACGGTGACCGACAGCAACTGGATCAACGGACGAGTCGTCGCTACCGAGATCTTCGACAAGGCCGGCGGCACCGTCCAGTCGATCACGGGCAACACCTACAGCGGACAGCAGATCACTGCCACCCGAGCCCAGAGCGCGGGTGCGCCCAAGATCTACGCCCGCTACCCGGACTCCCAGACAACTGCCATCTCCAAGGCCAAGCTGTCCGACGGAAGCTGGCGGACGGTCACCGGCGCTACCGTCACCGACCCGGCGCACGGCAACCGGGTCGTCCAAAGCAGTGACAAGGGCGACGGCACAGCGGCCACCCCGGAGACCTGCACCAGTCTGAGCTACGCCACCAGCACCAACTCGATGCTGCTGAACCTCGCCTCGGAGCAGATCACGGTCCAGGGCGCTTGCGGCACCACACCTACAGCGGCCAACACTGTCTCCGGCAGCCGTACGCTGTACGACGGCAGGCCGTTCGGCGAGGCCGGCGGAAGCGGCCAGCCGACCAGCACACAGGTCCTCGACCATTACGACAGCACCGGCAAGGCGGTCTATGCGCACAGCGGCACCACCTCGTTCGACCTCTACGGGCGTGTGGTCTCCAGCGCGACCACCAACGGCTCCACGTACGATGCCGCCGGCAACCAGCTGACCGGCGCCACCGTGACGCCCGCCGTAACCACGGTCACCCAGACTCCGGCCACGGGGGCCTTGCCCATCCAGGCCAGTTCGACGGGTCCCCTGGGCGGCGGCTGGACAACCACCATGACTCTCGACCCCGGCCGCACCAACCCGCTGACGACAACTGATGTCAACGGTCAAATCAGCACCCTGCGCTACGACGCACTCGGTCGGCTGACTGCGGTCTGGACCCCAGACCGACCTTCCGATCAGAATCCCAGCCAGAGGTTCAGCTACGCCGTCAACGGGACGTCGGCCCCATCCCATGTCATGGCTGAGTGGATCCGGGAGGACGGCGCAACCTACTCCGCCGAAATCGACATCATCGACGGCCTTGGGCGCACGCGGCAGACTCAGCGGACCAGCGACGCGAAGCCGGCAGGGCGTCTGATCACCGACTCTATCTATGATTCTCACGGGTGGGCGGTCAAGGCCTCTGCCCCGTACTACGAGGAGACGGCCTTTCCCAGCGGTTCGATCTTCCTGCCGGTCAGCGACGGTCAGGTCCCCGGACAGACTTGGACCAGCTATGACGGCCTCGGCCGAGTGATCCGTTCGGAGTTCCGTTCCTACGGAACCCTTCAGTGGGCCACGGCCAACGCATACCCGGGCGCCGACCGGGTCGACGTGACCCCACCCGACGGGGCCCACCCGACCTCCACAGTGACAGACGCTCGCGGCCGTACGGTCGCGGGCTGGCAATACCGGACAGCCACCACGACCGGCAACCCCGCTGATGCAGACATCACAACCTACCGCTACACCGCCTCTGGGCAGCCAGCAGCCAACATTGATAGCAGCGGCAACACCTGGACCTACACCTACGATCTTCGCGGACGTCAGACCTCCACGAGTGACCCCGACAGCGGAGTCACCAACACGTTCTACGACGCCAACTCCCGTGTCGATCACACCACCGACGCACGCGGCACCACGCTCGCCTACAGCTACGACCTACTCGGCCGCAAGACCGGCCTCTACAAGGGCAGTGTCACTCCGGCGAACCAGCTCGCGAGCTGGACGTACGACACTCTGGCCAAGGGGCAGCGAACATCCTCCACCCGTTACGTCGGAGGGACCACAGGCGCTGCGTACACTACCGCCGTAACGGGCTACGACACCGTCTACCGACCGCTCGGCACGTCGATTACTATCCCGGCCGCCGAGGGAGCGCTCGCCGGTACCTACACCATGACCAGTGTCTACAGCGACGTCGTCGGGACACTCAAGCAGCTCGAGATCCCCGCTGCTGGCGGGCTCCCGGCCGAGAGCGTCACCTACAACCACACGGTCACTGGTCTCTTCACCGGCTCCATGAGCCAGGGCAAGGCTGTCGTCGCGGACATGGAGTACGACGCACTGGCCCGGCCGATCCGCACCACGGTCGGCCGGCTCGGCCGGCAGGTCGTCTCCACCCAGCAGTACGACTGGGCCACCGGGCGCGTCATCAACTCCTTCATCGATCGGCAGAGCGGAACAGTCTCCGCAGACCAGACCAGCTATACCTACGCCCCGTCCGGCCGGATCACCTCCGTGACCAGCCTGCAGGACTCCACCGCCCGCGACACCCAGTGCTTCGCCTACGACCACCTCGGCCGGCTCACCAATGCCTGGACCGACACGGGAGCCACCCACACCACCGCCGACTGGACCGACAGCTCGGGAACCAAACACGGCACGGGTAGTTCCACCAGGGTCGCGGGCATCGGGGGCTGTGACAACGTCACCGGTCCGGCCATCACCGGCCCGGGTGGGCGCACGGTTGGCGGCCCGGCCCCGTACTGGAACACCTACACGTACGACGCAACTGGTAACCGCACTGGTCTCGTCCGCCACGACATAACCGGCAACACCGCCAAGGACATCACTACAACCCAGGCATTCGGAGCCAACAGAAGTCTCAACACTCCGACCAACGCGCCCACCACGGGCGGCGGAACCGGTGGTCCTCACGCCCTGCTCACCTCCACCAACACGTCAGAGAGCGGCACCAAGGCGTTCACCTACCAGTACGACGCCAAGGGCAACGCCACCGCCATCACCGACACGGCTGGCACCACCACCCTGACCTGGAACGGGGAGGACAAGCTTGAATCCCTGACCAAGACCGGCCAGGTCGGCGCCACCACGTACCTCTACGACGCCGACGGCAACCAACTCATCCGCCGTAACCCGGGCACAACTACTCTCAACCTTCCAACGGACGAACTCACCCTCGACGCCACTACCGGTTCGATGAGCAACGTCCGGTCCTTCCAGCTACCGGGCGGCCTCACCTACAACCGTGTCACCGCTCCCATCGGCGGCGGCACCGTCCTCATCCACGCGGCCGACCCTCACGGGACCAGCAACATCCAAATTGGCACCGACGCCGCCATGACCACCACCCGACGGCTCACCGACCCGTTCGGCAATCCCCGTGGCACCCAGCCTGCGGCCAGCGCCTGGGCTGGCACCAAGGGCTTCGTCGGCGGCAACAGGGACGACACCACCGGCCTCACCAGCCTCGGAGCTCGCCAGTACGACCCAAACACCGGCCGCTTCATCAGCCCCGACCCCATCCTTAGTTTGGCCGACCCACAGCAATGGAACGCCTACGCCTACAGCAACAATGATCCGATCAATCTCAGCGACCCGAGCGGCCTAATTGTTACTGATTGCAAGGAAGGTCGCTGCAGCGGCCACCATAATCCCAGGGGCCCCGAGGATCTGAACGTCGAAGACCGAGACTACGACGAGGAGACTAAACCCTCAACTGACCCAATTATTCTCGAGGGCGGGATCATGATCGATCCCAGAACGGAAGGCCTTGGAAATTTCCTTAAGGCATGGCGGGATAAAAAGGCAGAGGTAGACAATCGCGGACTAAGAGGCCTCTCCCCCACCCCCATGGAATATGGCTGGGCTGCCACTCAGGCATGCGACAACGTCAAGTGCGGATTTTATGCCCAACTAGTCGAAAAGACTCAATGGATTGGCATCCTGTCTGGCGAGGTGGGCGGATACGGCAGGAACGGGGGTGTCCCACGGACGTTCAGCAATGGCCGATGGAAGTCTGCTGACGTTCCAAGCACAAGTGGACAGTCTGGCGCGATGAGCTCGATTAACGGATGCCACTCCTTTCCGCCAGACACTCTCGTACTAATGGCAGATGGCACGACTAGGCCAATCTCTCAGCTTGAAGTCGGTGACGAAGTACTCGCCACCGATCCGCTTACCGGCACGTCTGGCACCAGGTCGATATACGCCACGATCACTACGCCCGATGACACTGCCTACACCGATCTAAGCTTCGAGGCCCAGGACGGTATCATTCCTCTATTGACCTCAACGTCTCACCACCCCTACTGGAATGAAACGACAAAACGCTGGGTCAATGCGGCCGAAATTCGTGGCGGCGATACTATAGCGACCGCAGACGGGCGCGGGCTCACAGTTGCAACTGTCCGCTCCTATAGCACCAGCCCCCGTCCCGCCTATGATCTAACCATCACCGACCTCCACACATACTACGTATTGGCGAACAGCTCGCCCGTACTTGTACACAATTCAGCGAGCCCAAAATGCAAGACCTGGTCCAATCGGGAACCTGGGGACAAGATTCGACCCGTCACCCCCATGCCCATTGAAGAAGTAAAGAAGGCGACAGGGAAATTTATTTACGTAGTAATGCCAAACGGCGAACTTCGAGTTACTCGCCTGAGCGATTCAGCCGGCCACATCGACCTCGCCCAGGGGAAGGATGTCATTGCCGCTGGGGAATTCAAGGTATTCGATGGCCGCCTCAAGGAGATCAACAACAAATCCGGGCACTATCGGCCCACCGGCGCCGAACCCCGCACGGCGGCGGAAAATGCATTCCGCAAGGATGGGTGGAATGTGACCGACAAAACCTACAAGGAGCGTTGGTGAGAGATAGATCAAATGAACCTCCGAGCATTGACTCCCTAACGGCCGAGTTGATGCGCGCCTCTCGGCTACTCGAGGAGAGTCAGGACAATCGAAAGATTGACGCGATCCTCGCGCACACGGCCGACGAAGCAGAGGAAAATGGCTATACCGATATTCTAGAGAAATCAACAGTCCAGCTACTTACCCAAAGGGGCCTTCCGGGCCTCATCGAGATCATCCAGTATTACGGCCACAGGTTCAGATGGGAAACCCTGAGGGTTGCCGTGGTGGAACTACTACGCAACGCGACCGACCCTCGCCAGGTGAGAGCATTCGAGGTCATGCTGGAGGCATTCGAAGACGACTGGGAGGATGTAGACCTTTTCCCATCCCTGTCGATCTGACCCAAGAGGGTATAACCCCCTCTCAGGCCTGCTGGGCAAGGACCGCCTATCAGGTGCAGACGACACTAGATCTTGAGGCCGGCCCGGACAGTCTTGGCCAGCTGCTCGACGTTAGTGGCCGCGAGAATTCCGAATTCTCCTCTAACTAGGGCACAGATGCCCTCCTGCGTATTGAGATCAGGCGCGTAGGAGGGCATCTGGAAAACGGTCAGCCGGTCCCCTTCACCGCGATAAAATCCCTCATCGGCAACACCAGGTGCGTGGACATATTGCAGCGCGATCGGCCGCCGAGCTGGATGCGGGTGCAAGATCAGGTCGCGACAGTCCTGCAAGGCGAACACCTTTCGCTCGCCCTTGCCGCCGCGATGGACACGGAAGCCGCAGATCATGAACGAGCGATGGTCTGCCCTGTGCCAGGCCATCGTTACTACTGAAGTTGAATGCGTGATGTCGGTCTGAGGGTGGTCAGCCGTCCATGATCAGGCCGGTGGTGGCGAGGCACCCGTCGATGAGGTGGGGGCGGTACTGGATCCGCTTCAGGCTGCGTCTGACGGCTCGGGCGAGCTGGTCGAGGTTGGCGGCGGCGAGGTTGCCGATGGTCCGCTTGACCAGCGACCAGATGCCTTCTTGCGGGTTGAGGTCCGGTGCGTACGAGGGGAGTTGGAAGACGGTCAGCCAGTCCTTGCTCGCCTGGATGAAGTCCTGCATCGGCGGCATCAGGTGGGCACGCAGGTTGTCCCACACGAGCACGATCGGCCCGCCGAGCCGGACGTGCGCGCGGATGAGCAGGTCCCGGTAGTCCTGCCAGGTCAGGCCCTTCTTCTCGCCCTTGCGGCCGCGGTAGACGTGGAAGCTGTAGAACATCCGGGACTGCTGGCCGGGCTTGTAGCAGCTCAGCCCCGCCATGGAGACCTGGCCAGCCCCCGGCCGCGCACCCGCACGATAGGGGTGCGGCCGAGCCTGCCCCAGGTCCTGGCACGCGGCGGCCTCATCGACTGCCCGGCTTCGTCCTCGAAGACCAGCCAGGCCCGCGGGCCGCCGCGGCGCTTTTACCCGCGGCCACGTGTCCTTCTTCCACAACTCAACCGCCCCATCGTCGCGCTCGATCGCCCGGCGCACCGGCTGCTGCCAGGACCAGCCGTGCCGCTTGAGCAGGACCCATGTGCCCTCCACGGTATAGGAGACGTGGAACAGCCGGCCGATCAACGTCTTCACCCGCGCCAGCGTCCACCGCTGGTCCTCCCAGCCGTGGGCCAGCGGCCCGCGCTCCAACTCCCGCTCCAACCGCGCGATCTGGGCATCGGACAGCTTGGAGCGACCGGGTGAGCCCTTCGAGGCGATCTCCGCCGCACCGCCCTCGCGCCACCGCCGGCGCCAGCGCTCGACCGAGCGCACGCTCACCCGCAGCGCGGCCGCGATGTCCCGGCTCTTCTCACCGCCCTCTTAGACCTGCAAGCTCATGCGCCCAAGGCTCATCAGCACCTGATCGAACAATGGAGCGGACAACGCAATGAGGCCGGTTGGACGAGAGTCGTCCGACCGGCCTCAGCTGGTGCGCGAGGGGGGAGTTGAACCCCCACGCCCTTTCGGGCACTGGAACCTGAATCCAGCGCGTCTGCCTATTCCGCCACCCGCGCATCTGGGTGATGAGGTAAATCGTAGCCCATCCGCGGGGATGCTCCGTACCGGGTTTCTCAGGCGGGGAGGTCGCCGGCCTGGACGGCGGCCACGAACGCCCGCCAGGCCGGGGCCGGGAAGGTCAGGACCGGACCGCCGGGGTCCTTGGAGTCACGCACCGGAACGAGGCCGGTGGACCCGAGGGCCACCTCGACGCACTCGCCGCCGTTGTTGCCGCTGTAGCTGCTCTTGCGCCAGTGCAGCACCATCGGTGCAATCCCTTCGCTGGGTTCAAGCGGGAAGGTCGCCGGCCCGGATGGCGGCCACGAAGGCCTCCCAGGCCGGGGCCGGGAAGGCCAGGACAGGACCGCTGGGGTCCTTGGAGTCACGCACCGGGACGAGGCCGGTGGAGCCGAGGGCCACCTCGATGCAGTCGCCGCCGTTGCCGCCGCTGTGGCTGCTCTTGCGCCACACCGTCCCGTCGAGCTCGTTCCTCGTCATCTCTGAATCCCTCCAGCACATCGACGATCAGGGCGAGCGAGTCGTCCACCGAGAGCACTTCTCCGCGGATCCGATCATAGATGCGGCGATGTGCGGACACGGTCTCAGGATCCCCGGTCGGATGCCCGCGGTCGAGGCTCTCCGAGTAGACCCAGTGGGCGCCCTCGGGCAGTTCCAGCAGCACCATGGACTTGTCGATGATGGTGCGCCGGTTCGCGAAGGGCGCGATCTGGATCAGGACATTGGGCAGCTTGGAGACCTCCAGGAGGTGTTCCATCTGGCGCCTCATCACCTTCGGCCCACCGAAGGCCGTATGGATGGCGCTCTCGTCGAGGATGGCGAGCAGGAACGGGCCGTCGGGGGCGAGGAACCTGGTCTGCCGCCCCAGTCGTGCGGCGGTGCGCTCCGCGATCACCCTCCGGTTGCCCGCCGCGTCACCGGCCTCGAAAACGGCTCGCGCGTAGTCGCGGCACTGCAGCAGGCCGTGGATCACGTTGCACTGGAAGACCCGGACGGCAATTGCCTCGGCCTCCATGTCGGCGTACTGCTGAAACCAGTTGGGGTGCTCGAACTTCGCGTTCCAGTCCACCCGGTCGTACAGCCGCACCAGCAGGCCGTTGCTGCACAGCAGTTCGTCGGCCGACTCGACCATGTCGGGCTGGAGGCGGCGCTGGCCGCTCTCGACCCGGGTGATCACGGTGCGGTCGCAGTGGAGGAGTCTGCTGAGGTCCTCCTGCCGCATGCCGGCCCTCTCGCGGGCGAAGCGCAGTTCCTCGCCGAAGAGTTCGGCCGAACTGGCGGTCGGGCCGCGGCGGCCCTTGCGGTGTGACATCCCCGTCCCCTTTCGTGTGCGGCGCTCGCACCACCCCGAAGTGGTCGTCACCGTAACCCGCGGCCCGGATGATTGATTCCGGAACGCAATCATCTGCATGCGCAGCGTAGTTTCGCGCGCCGGTCCGCGCTCCCCCTCGCTCCCCCTTCCTCAGCTCGGAGGTGGCTTCGCCATGCCCGCCCCTTTCTCCGTCCGGCTCGAACGCCACCGTCGAATGACGTCCATCGCCCGGGGTTTCCTGCGGGCCTATCTCGCGGGACTGGAGACCGGCGAACAGTACGCCGATGTCGGCGAGTTGCTGCTCGGCGAGCTGTTCGCGAACGCCGTGCGGCACGCGAAATCGCCGGCGGACCGGCTGGTGGAGTTGCGGTTCGCGGTGGCGGGAGGTCAGCGGTTGCGGATCGAGGTGCACGACGCGGGCGGGGGGCTGCCGTCGCTGCGGGAGGTGTCGGAGGAGGACGAGGGCGGTCGCGGGCTGTTCCTGGTGAACGAGCTGGCGGAGCGCTGGGGCTGCACCGCGCGGCCGGGCGGGATCGGCAAGGTGGTGTGGGCGTTGATCGCACCGGCGCACGGGGCGCAGTCGGAGCCGCAGGTGGGGTACGGGGCGGCGCACGCGGTGATCATGGCGTGAGGGGGACGCGGCGCACGCGCTCCCCCGTCCGTCCGAGGTGGGGTTTGGCTCAAGGGATCGGGGATGGCCGCCGATGCCCTCGGTGGTGCGGGGCCGAACCGACGGGCCCGCCGTTTGCCGGAGGACTTGAGGATCATGGATGTGAATCGCGGGATGCGTGCCGTCGGAGCCGGTCTGCTGGCGGTGGCACTGGCCGCCGGGGCGGGTTGGGCGGTGCAGGCCAGTGCGGAGGAGATGGTGCCGGCGCGGGACGACAGCCAGGCGGCGATCAGGGCCATCCCCGGATACCAGGTGGTGAAGCTGCCCAACGCGAACGTGCCGAACTTCCAGCGCCGTACGGTCAGTTGCCCGGCGGGCAAGCGGGCGCTGGGCGGCGGGGCCGAGGCTCAGGGCAATGACGCGATCCTGGTCGGCAGTTTCCCGACGGACGATGGCACCGGCTGGGTCGGCCTGGGTCGCCAGAACGCGTACAGCACCGTGGGCATCAGCGTGTACGTGGTCTGCGCGTCCATGTGACACGGAGGAACGCGGGAGCGGGGCGGCGGTCGTGGCGACCGCCGCCCCGCGGCGCGTTCAAGGGCTTCGGGGCGGGTCCGGGCGGGATCAGGACGGGCGCGGGCCGACGCCGTGGAGGAGGGTGTCGACGATCCTGGTGGCGAGCGCGTCGGGGTCGGTGACGGGGTCTGCGGCGGCGTCCGGGCCGTGCAGGGCCTCGCCGATGAGGGCGTAGAACACGCGGCGGACCCATTCGAGGTCGGCGTCGGGGGCGATCACGCCGAGCGTCTGGATGCGGCCGAGGAGTTCGGTGCAGCGCCGGGCGATCTCCTCGTGCGTCCGGACGGCGTCCTCGCTCTGGACGGCGGCCGGGCCGAGGGCGAAGCCCCAGGCGCCCTTGACCCGCAGCACGTTGGCGGTGGCCCGGTGCAGGGCGACCAGCGGCGGGGCGGTCTCGGGGTGGCCGTCCTCGATGGCCTGGGCAAGCTTGGCGGCGCCCTCGGCGGCGAGGGCGTCGATCAGGGCCTGCCGGTTGGCGAACCGCCGGTGGACGGTGGTCCGGGTGAGGCCTGCGGCCTCGGCGATCTGCTCCATGGACGCGGCCGGGTTCTCGGCGAGGACGCGTTCCGCGGCCGCCAGGATCGCGCGGACGCTGCGTTCGGCGTCGGCCCGCAGGGGGCGGCCGGCCGTCTTGCTCATCTCTCACCCTCCAGCTCGGTCGTCCCCAGAGACGGTACAGCGCGCAGCTAAGAGATACATAGGTGTTGCAGATATCAGGAAATCAGCTACTCTCATGTTGCAGTTACAGCGCTTCACCGCGAGAAACCGAGGGAAGGGGCACCACCATGCGCACCACCGCTCTGATCACCGGCGCGTCCTCCGGACTGGGCGCGGAGTTCGCCGCGCAGCTGGCCGGGCGCGGCCACGACCTGGTCCTGGTCGCCCGCTCGGCGGACCGGCTGGAGGCCCTCGCCGAGCGCCTCGCCGACGCCCACGGGGTGAACGCCCACGTGCTCGTCCAGGACCTCTCCGAGCCGGACGCCGCCCGCCGGATCGCCGCCGAACTGGACGGACGCGGCCTGACCGTGGACGTCCTGGTCAACAACGCCGGCTTCGGCACCTGCGGCCGGTTCGAGGAGATCGACGAGCGGCGCGACCACGAGCAGCTGATGGTCAACGTCGTCTCGCTGGTCGACCTCACCCATGAACTGCTGCCCGGCATGCTCGCCCGCGGCCGCGGCTCGGTGATCAACGTGGCCTCCACGGCCGCGTTCCAGCCGACGCCGTACTTCGCCGTCTACGGCGCGTCCAAGACCTTCGTGCTCAACTTCAGCCTCGCCCTGCGCCAGGAGTACCGGGGGCGCGGCATCCGGGTGCTCGCGCTCTGCCCGGGGCCGGTGGAGACCGGGTTCTTCGAGGTCATCGGGACCAGGAAGGCCGCGGTGACGGGGTCGTTCAGCCAGCCCGGACCGGTGGTCCGCTCCGCGCTGAAGGCGCTGGACGGCGACCGCGCGTACGTCACGCCGGGCCTGAGCAACGCGGTGAACGCCCATCTCGCGCCCCGCCGGCCGCGGACGCTGGTCGCGGCGATCGCCGAACGGGTCTCGCGCGGCGTCCGCGACGCCGAGAAGGGCACCCAGGAAAACAAGCGGCGGACGGCCGCCTGAGGCTCACCGTCCGCCGGGCCCACCCGGGCCATCAGGACCTAGTCGGCCTGCGGCCAGTCCCAGCCGAGCTGGAGGAAGAAGCCGAGCCGGTCGCTGACCGCGCGGATCTCGGAGATCCTGCCGTCAGTCAGGGTGAAGATCCAGATCGCCTCGACCTCGAAGCTCCGGCCGGTCGGCTCCGGCATCCGCGGGTGGGTACCCCCGTGGACACCGCTCTGGGTGACCCGGGCGACGACCCGGTCGCCCTCGGCGATCAGCTCGTCGACCCGGACGTGCAGCGGGTCGAAGGCGGCGAGCTGCTGGCGCAGGCCGTCGAAGGCAGCGCCGGGCTCGTCGACCTCCCCATGGATGATCTTGTTGTGGTCCACGACGTCCTCCGCCAGGAACCGCGGCAGGTCCTCCGGCCGCCGCTCGCTGACCGCCTCGAAGAACCCCAGGACCGTCTTCTTGTTCTCGTCCACCATGGTGGCCACTCCCCCGGATCTCGGTGAATCGATGATCGTTCGGGGCCAGAGCCTAGCCAGAACATGATCAACAAAGGGCAAAGCCGCAGGCAAAGGAGCCACCGATGAGGCATCGCCGCTCAGGCGTCGTCGCGGCCGCGGAAGGCGCGGCGGTACTCGCGGGGGGCGACGCCGACGCGGGTGGTGAAGGCCGGGCGCAGGGAGGTCGCGGAGCCGAAGCCGACGCGGGTGGCGACGGTGTCGACGGGGAGGTCGGTCTCCTCCAGCAGGCGCTGGGCGGTGAGGACCCGCTGTTCGAGCAGCCAGCGCAGCGGGGTGGTGCCGGTGGCGGCGGCGAAGCGGCGGGCGAAGGATCGCTCGGACATGTGGGCCAGGGCGGCCATCCGGCGGACCGTCCACGGGGTGTCCAGGGCGGCGAGGACCTCCGTACGGGCGCGGGCGAGCGGGTCGTCCCGGTCGCCGGCCCCCTCGGGGACGGGCGAGGGGATGAACTGGGCCTGCCCGCCGGCCCGGAAGGGGGCGGTGACCATCGCGCGGGCGATGGTGGCGGCGGTCTGCTGGCCGTGGGCGGCGCGGACCAGGTGCAGGCAGAGGTCGATGCCGGCGGCGACCCCGGCGGAGGTCCACAGGCCGTCCTCGCCCGTGAACAGCACCTCCGGCCGGACGTCCACCGCCGGGTGGCGGCGGGCGAGTTCGGGGGCGAGGGCCCAGTGGGTGGTGGCGCCGCGGCCGTCGAGCAGGCCGGCCTCGGCGAGGACGAAGGCACCGGCGCAGAGCGAGGCGATCTGCGTCCCGCAGGCGTGGGCGGAGCGCAGGGCGGCCAGCAGGGCCGGGTCGCGCTCGGCGACGGGGTCCTCGGGGCCCGGTACGACGATCAGGTCGCAGCCTTCCAGGCCGTCCAGTCCGACGTCCGGCACCCGCTCCAGCCCGCCCGCGAGCCGCACCCTGGAGTCCCGCGGCCCGCAGACCCGCAGGTCGAAGGCGGGCAGGCCGGGGCGGCTCTCCCGGTTCGCCCAGACCTCGCCGATCACGGCGTAGTCGAAGGGCCGGACCCCGTCGAAGATCAGGCAACCCACCGTCCGCATGACCGGAAGCGTAGTGGCAGGAATCAAGCGATGGGTGGCTCCACCGCCCATCACGGCCGCCGTCCGGCCGGGGCCACGATGGATTCATGACGAACACCGACGCATTCGACGCCCCGCTCACCATCGACCAGGACGCCGTCCTGGTGGTCATCGACGTCCAGAAGGGCTTCGACGACGCGGCCTTCTGGGGCCCGCGGGACAACCCCGACGCCGAGCGGCGCATCACCGAGCTCACCGACGCCTGGCAGGCCACCGGCCGGCCGATCGTGATCGTCCGGCACGGCTCCAAGGCGGGCCCGCTCCAGCCGGGCACCCCGGGCTACGAGCTGAAGGACTCGGTCGCGGACGTGCCGGCCGACCTGCGCGTCACCAAGACGGTCAACTCGGCCTTCTACGGCACGCCGGACCTGCACGCCTGGCTCCAGGAGCGCGGCGCGCGGCAGGTGGTGATCGCCGGGATCATCACCAACGTGTGCAACGAGACCACGGCGCGGATGGCGGGCAACCTCGGCTACGACGCGGTGTTCCCGGTCGACGCGATGCACGCCTTCGACATGGCCGGCCCGGACGGCGTGACCATCCCGGCCGCCGAGCTCGCCCGCGCCACCTCGGCCGTGCTGCACACGATGCGCTTCGCCAAGGTGGTCACGACGGAGGCGGTCGTCACGGCCGCGACGGCCGCCCGGCCCGCGGCGCTCAGCCGGTGACGCTCCCGCCAGTGAAGGCTCGGTCCGTGACGCTCACCCCCTGACCCGGAACAACTGCTCGTAGGCCCCGCCCTCTGCCACGTTGAGCAGCGTGAAGGCCTCCCGGCCGGGGCCGATGGCCACCTCGCGCAGCCGGGCCAGCGCCTGCGCCTCGGTGGGGAGTTCGCGCAGGCCGAGGGCCTCCGCGGCGGCCGCGGCGATGCCCGGCCAGGCCGGCTCGTCGGCCAGGTACTCCTCGGCGGCCTCCCGGGACTCCTCGACCGTGAAGCCGGGGCAGTCCCGCCACCACGGCACGACGAGCAGCAGGCCGATCAGTTCCGGCAGGCCGACCGCCAGCAGCCCGGCCTGGCCCTCGGAGTCGGCGTACAGCACCGGACGCTCGTCGCCGCCCTCCCCGCACAGGAAGTACGTCCCGCCGGAGCCGTCCCCGGCTATCGGCTCCAGGCGCTCGCCGGAGGCCAGCACGACCTCCTCCACGTGCTCGGTCGCGTCGAGGTCGAAGTCCCCCGGCCAGAGCAGGGCTTCCACGGCGATGTCGTTGGCGCGGACGGTGCTCAGCAGTGACGTCGTCATGCGGTCAAACGTAACCGCCCCCGCCGACAGTCCGGCGGGGGCGGCCACGACGACCGACTCCGGATCAGCCCTTCTTGGCGATGAAGTCGTACGCGCCCTTGGCGACGTCGTCCAGGTACGGACCGGCCTGGAACTTCGGCTCACCGGTGTGCTTGCCGACCGAGACGTTGCTGACCAGGGCCGGCTTGCCGTCCTTGACGGCCAGCCAGCCACCGCCGCTGGAGCCGCCGGTCATGGTGCAGCCGATCGCCAGCATCGGCGGGCGGGACGGCTCGTACGACAGCCGGACCGGACGGCCGCTCTCGCAGCGGTTCAGCTCCATGCCGTCGTACGGCGGGGCGGCCGGGTAGCCGTACTCGGAGATGCTGAGCTGGTCGCGCGGGGCGTTGAACCAGACCGGCACCGCGCCGCCGACCGCCTCCTCCAGGGACTTCCCGGCCGGGGGCTGCACCCGGATGATCGCGAAGTCGTAGTGGGTGGCCGCGTCGCCGGTCTTGCCGCCCTCGGCCTTCCACTGCGGGGAGGTGACGGCCTGGGTGGCCGGCCAGACGCCGTACGGGGCGTACTGCGACTCGTCGGCGTCCTTGCCCTTGCTCAGCGAACCGTTGCTGTTGAAGGCAGGGATGAAGGTGATGTTGCTGTAGAAGTTGCCGCCCTTGCCCTGGTGGACGCAGTGGCCGGCGGTCCACACCAGGTTGCTCTTGCCGGGGTGGGCCGGGTCGGCGACCACGGTGGCGGAGCACTGGTTGTGGTTGAGGCCGCCGGCCTGGTTGGCGCCGGTGCCGGGGGCGTCCGCGAAGAGCTTCCCGTGCATCGCGACCTTGGTGTACGGGTGCGGCAGCGGCTGGGCGTTGACGGTCTTCGGCAGCTCGTCGTTGCCGTCGTCACCGGGCTGGGCCGGGGCCTGGGTGGCCGGGGCCTGCGTGGCGGGCGCCTGGGTCGCCGGGGCCTGGCTCGGCGCCTGGGTGGCGGGCTTCTGGGTGCTGGACGGCTTCGGCGCGGGCTGGGTCGGGGCCTTGCTGCCGGGGGCCGGGGTGCCGGGGGCCTGGGTGGCGGGCGGCTGGCCCGTCGGCGGCTTGGGCGCCGGCGGCGGGAGCGGCTCGTCCGGCTTGGCCTGGAGCAGCTTCTCCAGGGTCCAGAAGCCCTTGGCGGCGGCCGGGAGGGCGTAGTCCTTCGCCCACTTCTCCCAGTCCTCGAACTTCCACTTCTTGAGGTCCTCGAGGTTGGCCGGGAGGCCGAGGTTCGGGCCGGCGGCCGCCGGGCCGCCCGGTCCGGCGGCGTCATCGGAGTTGTTCTCCGGGCCGCAGGCCGAGGTGGCGAGCAGGCTCAGCGTGAGCACCGAGGCGCCGAGGGCGGCCCGGGCGGTGCGCTTGGTGCGGCGTGCGGTACTGCCTGACGTTGACATGAACTCTTGTTCCCCCTGTGTGAAAACGTGCGACGCCACCTCGATGACGCCAGCACTGCGCGGGGGAGTATTCCACTAGCCGTCAGGCCGCGTGCCACCAGGGCCGTCCCGAACGCCCCGCCCGCCCCTTCCGTCCCGGTCGCGCGGGGCGGGTCCGGCGGGCCGGATCGGGCGGCCGGGTCAGCGCCCGACGCGGCCGTCCAGCTGCTCGCGGAGGATGTCGGCATGGCCCGCGTGACGGCCCGTCTCCTCGATCATGTGGACGAGCACCCAGCGCATCGAGGGCGCCTCCGCGCCGGGGCGCAGCGAGCGCACGCCGGGGCGGTCGAGGTCGGGGTTCACCGCGATCACCTCGTCGGCCCGGGCGATGGCGGCCCGATAGGCGGCCACCGCCCCCTCCGCCGTCTCGTCGCCGGGCGAGGGGACGTCGTCGTCCCAGGGCTCGACGTCGTCGCCCCGGTAGGCCCACAGGAACCAGTTGAGCTCCACGGCGGTGAGGTGGCGCACCAGCCAGAGCAGGCTGGTGCCCGAGGCCACGCCGGGGCGGCGGGCCTCCTCGTCGGTCAGGCCCGCGGTCTTGGAGATCACCGCCTCGCGCAGGTAGCCGAGGAAGGTGCGCAGGGTGGTCGCCTCGTCGGCGTTGAGGCCGGGCGGGCGGACGTCGCTGCGCTTCCGGGCGGCCACCGGCGGCACGGGGGACCCAGGAGCCGGAGGGGCGGCGGCGGTCGCGGGGGCCGCAGGAGTCACGGCGGCGGGGGTCACGGGAGTGGTGTCGGTCACGGCCGCCACCCTACGACCGGCCGGAGGAGGCCCCGCCCGTCGATCCGACGGAGGGTCAGATCCGCTCGGTGTGCAGCCAGTCGGCGAGCAGCTTCGCGCACTCGTCGACCGACTCGCGCCAGGTGCGGCCCGCGTCGGCGCCGGCCTCGTCGCTGACGTGCTTGATCAGCCGGATCGGGACGCCCGCGCGGGCGGCCACGGTGGCGAGCGCGTAGCCCTCCATGTCGACCAGGTCGGCGCGCTCGGCGAGGCGGTCGCGGGCGGCCGGGTCGGAGACGAAGAGGTCACCGGTGGCGAGCACCGGGCCGGCGTGGTCGCCGAGCGCTATCGGCGCGCCGTAGGTGCGGCCGGTGAGGGCGTGCAGCACCGGGGTGTCGAGGTCGTGCTGGAGCACCTGGGAGACCTCGTGGGTGCCGGCCCAGCCGGGGCGCAGGGCGCCGGCCGTACCGAGGTTGACGATCACCGACGGGTGCTCGCCGCCGGCCAGGACGGTGGCCAGCGCGGCGGCGGCGTTGATCTTGCCGATCCCGGTGAGCAGCACCGGCAGCCGTTCCCCCAGGTGAGCGGCCTCCTCCCGGACGGCGACGACGAGCAGCGGGCGGTCGGGGGAGATCGTTCCAATCAGACGCATGCCGCCCATGGTACGGACCCTCGGCCTCCACCCCGGGGCCGCAAGCGGACCCCTCCCCTCCGGCCCCTCGGGGGAACCGCGTAGGGTGCCCCCGGCGTCACTCGGGGAGCCCCCCGACCCTGTACCCCGGGCGGCATCCCCGCACGGCCGGACGGACACGTGCCACCGCACACGCACCGCCGGGCACGCACCGCCGGGCACGCACCGCCGGGCACGCGCCACCGGGCACGACCCCGCGTACGGGTACCGCACGCGGGCGCACACACCAGCACCGCACGGCACGCACGGAACCGAAGCAACACCGCACGACGCGACGCGGCACGACCGCGGGCGCGGCACGGAGAAGCTCAGGATCGGCGCAAGTCACGTGTGATCGCCCAGGGCGGCGGCCATACTGCTGGCAACGGCCGGGCCCCGGCTCGACGGGGGCGGCCACAGGGGAGGGTGGGGGACGGGGTGGCGACACCAGTACGGACGGAGGAGGCGCGCACGGTCGCGCCGCCGCCGGGCACCGCGGCGGCCGTCCGGGCCGACCTGCGGGCCCGGCTGGAACGGGCCACCCGGACGGCCCCGGGCCGCCTGCGGCTGGCCGGCGCGCTGCTGGCGGCGCTGACGCTGGCGTTCGGGGCGCTCACGGCCTGGCAGGCCGACTCCCGGGCGCGGGCCGCGGAGCGGGTGGTCTCGTACAGCCAGCCGCTGAGCCAGGCGGCCGCCGACATCCGGCGCTCGCTGGCCGACGCGGACACCACCGCGGCGACCGGGTTCCTGCTCGCGGGCGCCGAGCCCAAGGGCGTGCGGGAGCGCTACGAGGCGGATCTGGCGACGGCCTCCCGGCTGATCGCGGAGGCGGCGGCGCGGACCACCGCGGACTCCCCCGCGCAGCGCTGGCTGTCCGACCTGAACCAGCAACTGCCCGTCTACGCGGGGCTGGTGGAGAGCGCCCGGGCCAACAACCGGCAGGGCTACCCGCTCGGCGGCGCCTATCTGCGGTACGCCTCCGAGCAGATGCGCTCGGTGCTGCTGCCGGCCGCCGCCTCGCTGGCCGCGGCCGAGGAGCAGCAGCTCGCGGACGACTACCGGGCGGCGCGGGCCACCCCGTGGGCCTCGTACGAACTCGGGGCGGTGGCGCTGGCGGCGCTGGGGGTGGTGCAGCTGGTGCTGTTCCGGCGCACCAACCGGGTGTTCAACATCGGCCTGCTGGGCGCCACCGCGGCCGTGCTGGGGGCGCTGCTCTGGCTGACCGGCGCGGGGCTGGCGGCGGACGCCGCGCTGCGGGAGGGCGAGCGGGAGGGCACCGGGCCGCTGCGGGCGGTCAACACCGCCCGGGTGGACGTGCTGAGCGCGCGGCTGGCGGAGAACCTGCACTACGTCGCCCGCGGCTCCACCGCGCGCTACGCCGGCATGTGGTCGACCACCGCGGGCCAGCTGGAGGCGCCCGGCAAGCCCGGGACGGGCAGCCTGGCGGAGGCCCTGCGGCTGGCGCCGGCGCAGGCCGCGGACCCGCTGCGGGACGCGCAGGAGCACTTCACCGAGTGGCGCGAGCGCCACGACGCGGCGGCGAAGCTGGAGACCGCGGCCGACGGCGGCTACCAGGCGGCGCTGGACGCCACCGTGACCGTGGACCCGAAGCGGGCCCCGGACACCGCGGACGCCGCCTTCAAGGCCGTGGACGAGGAGTTGGAGCGGTCCGCCGCGATCGAGCTGGCCCGGTTCCGGGAGGCCGCCGGCGGCACCGACGGGGTGCTGCGCGACTCGGCGCTCGCGGCCGGGGTGTTCGCCCTGGTGGCGGCGGCCGCGGCGGTGCGGGGCCTGGGCCGGCGACTGGCCGAGTACCGGTAGAGGGGGGACGGGGATGAGGCGAGTGACGAGGACCCGCGGCCGCTCCGCCGTGGCGGTGGCGCTGCTGGCCTGCGCGGCGGCGGTGCTCGGCGCGGGCAGCCCGCAGGGCGCCGTCCTGGCGCAGCAGACCGGAGCGCAGCAGACCGGAGCGCGACAGGCCGGGACGGCAGCACAGCAGGCCGGGCCCGGCAGCGCGCCGGTGGGAGAGCGCGCCGGCGCGGCGCCGGCCGCCGACCCGGGCTGCGACCTGTACGGCAGCGTGCCGCCGAGCGGCGTGGACGGGCCGTCCGTGCTGGCGATCAAGGCCAGGGGGAGCCTGGTCATCGGCGTGGACCAGAACAGCTACCGCTGGGGCGCCCGCAACCCCGACACCGGCGCCATCGAGGGCTTCGACATCGACCTGGCCACCGCGATCGGCACGGCGATCATCGGCGACCCGGACAAGGTGAAGCTCAAGGCGGTGCCGACGGCCGACCGGATCAAGTTCATCCAGGAGGGCCGGGTCGACCTGATCGTCCGTACCATGACCATCTCCTGCGACCGGCTGCAGCAGGTGGCCTTCTCCACGCCGTACTTCACCATCGGCCAGCGGGTGGTGGTGCCGAAGGCCTCGCCGGCGCGGACCATCGACGAGGCGGTGAACGGGCGGACCGTCTGCGCGGCGGCGAGCTCCACCGCCGAGACCGAGCTCAAGTCCCGCCCGGCCGTGGGCAGGCTGGTGTCGGTGGAGAACCACCTGGACTGCCTGGTGCTGATGCAGCTCGGCAAGGTCGACGCCACCATGACCGACGACGGCCTGGCGGCCGGCCAGGCCGCCCAGGACCGGACCGTCCGGGTGGTGGACGGGGAGGTCCAGCCGGCCGTGATCGGGGTCGCGATGCTGAGGACCAGCCCCGACCTGACGGCCCGGGTGAACCAGGTGCTCGCCGACTACCACGCCAGCGGCGCCTGGCAGAACTCGTACGAACGGTGGCTGCGGCCGTACATGCGGGGCGAAGCCGAGCACTACTGGCCGGTCGCGCCCCGCTAGGGTCGGATCACGACCGGAACCACGCGCCACGGAACCACGCACCACGTGACCGGGGCCCGCGACGGAGAACACGGAACAGGGAAGGGGACACGACGGTGGCAGCATCTGCCGGCCCGGTGATGAGCCGGGAGGAGGTGGACCGCACCCTGGCACGCCTGGGCGAGGAACGCGACGCGGTCGAGGCGGCGCTGCTCTCGCTGCAGGACCACCCGGGCCTGCGGCTGCTGGACGGCGCCGAGCTGGCCGGGCGCACCCAGGAGCGCTGGTCCGTCGCCGGGCAGGGACTGCCGCTGCTGTGGGCCCTGTTCGACCGCTACTCGGAGGCGCTGGCCTCGGCGCGCGCGGTCCGGGCCCGCAAGGCCCGCCCGGGCGGGCCCGAACTCGCCGAGCTGAGCGAGCTGCTGACCGGGCCGGCGGTCACCGTGCCCGGCGGCGCGTTCCCGGACGGTCCGCAACTGCTCGGCGCGCCCGCCAAGTTGGTCGAGCGGATCAGCCTGGCCGACCTGATGGCCCGGATGAACTCCTGGTACGCCACCGTGCTGGAGGTGGTCAGCGCCGTCGACGCGGTCTGGTCGGCGCTGCCCACCCGGATCGACCTGCTGCTGGCCGAACTCGGCCGGGTGCGCACCCTCGCCGCCTCGCTGGGCGCACGGGTCGGCACCCACCCGATCGGCGACGACCTGGCCGGCCTGGAGCACGACCTGACGGAGCTGCGCGGCGAGGTGCGCGGCGACCCGCTGGCGCTGTGGCGCCCGGCCCGGGTGCCGGCCCAGCGCGGCACCGTCCCGGACGGCGAGGCACTGGCCACCCCGTCCGGCGTGGTGGACACCGAGCGCTTCGACCGGGCCGGGCGGGCGCTGGACGGCGTCCGGCTGGAGCTGGACGACCTGCTGCGGCTGCGCGACGACGCCGAGGAGCGGCTGCAGTCCGTCGGCGACCTGCTCCAGCGGGCCGACGCGACGCTCGCCGAGGCCCGCCGGGCCCGCGGCGAGGTGCTGGCGAAGATAGCCGCGACCGAGGTCCCGGCGGTGCCCGGACCGGCCTCGGCGCTGCGCGAACGGATCGTGGTGGCCCTGGAGTTGCGCCAGAGCGGCCAGTGGCACCGGCTGGCCCCGCTGGTGGACGCGCTGGAGGACGCCGCCGCCAAGGAGCTGTCCCGCGCCCGGCAGTCGCTGACCGAGGTGACCCAGCCGCTGGCCGTCCGGGCCGAGCTGCGCGGACGCCTGGACGCGTACAAGGCGATGGCCGCGCGACTGGGGGTCGCCGAGGACCCCGAGGTGCTGGAGCGCTACGAGAAGGCCCGCTGGCTGTTGTGGAGCGCGCCCTGCGACCTGCGGGCGGCGGCGGGCGCGGTGGCCCGCTTCCAGCAGGCGCTGCGGCCCGCCGCGGCACCACCGCCGGCGGACGCGCCCGCGGCACCGGACGGGGAGCCGGCGGACGCGGGGGCGCCGGGGCACGAGCACGGACCGGACCACGGGCAGGACCAGGGACTGGGGGGCTGAGGCGATGGGCGAGGCGTGCGTACGGCCGGACTGCACCGGCAACGGGACGATCGACGAGGACGGCTACTGCGACGAGTGCGGCCTCGCCCCGGCGGGCACCTCCCCGGTACACACCTCCCCGACGGGCGGCCCGTCCACGGGTAGCTCGTTCGCGGGCAGCTCGTCCGCGGGCAGTCCGTCCGTACGGACCGGCACGGCCGGGAGCCCGGTCACGACCGCCGGGCCCGGCACGCCCTGCCCGCGGGACTGCGGGGGCACCATCGACGAGGACGGCTACTGCGACGAGTGCGGGCTGACCCCGCCCGGCGCCGACACCGGCCGCACCGAGCCGTACGTCCCCTCCGCCCGGGTCGCCCCGGACTCCTCGTCGCTGCGCTCGGGCTCCCAGCGCTCGGGCTCGGCCCGTTCGATGTCCGGCCGCTCGCGCTCGCACCGCTCCACCCGCAGCGGCACCGGCCGTTCGCTGTCGGTGCGCAGCACCCGGTCCACCGGCTCCTCCACCGGCCGGGGGCGGCTGGGCGCCGGGCTGGTGAGCGTCCCGTCGGTGCCGGCGGCGGACCCGGCCACGGCGGTGCTCGCCAACCCGGGGGTGCCCGAGCGCAAGCGGTACTGCTCCAGGTGCGACGGCCCGGTCGGCCGGGAGAAGAACGGCCGATCGGGCCGTCCGGACGGCTTCTGCACCAAGTGCGGGACGCCGTACTCGTTCACGCCCAAGCTGCGCCGCGGTGACCTGGTCGGCGGGCAGTACGAGGTGATGGGCTGTCTGGCGCACGGCGGGCTCGGCTGGATCTACCTGGCGGTGGACCGGCGGGTCAACGACAAGTGGGTGGTGCTGAAGGGCCTGCTGGACACCGGGGACGAGGACGCGCTCGCGGCGGCGGTCGCCGAGCGGCGGTTCCTGGCCGAGGTCGACCACCCGAACATCGTGCGCATCATCAACTTCGCCGAGCACCCGGACCTGCGCACCGGCGCCACCGACGGCTACATCGTGATGGAGTACGTCGACGGCAAGTCCCTCAAGGACATCGCCAACGAGCGCCGCACCCCGGCCGGGCGGCGCGACCCGCTACCGGTGGAGCAGGCGATCGCGTACGCGCTGGAGGCGCTGCCGGCGCTCGGCTACCTGCACGCGCGGGGCCTGGTGTACTGCGACTTCAAGATCGACAACGTGATCCAGAGCGGCGACTCGCTCAAGATCATCGACATGGGCGCCGTCCGCCGCCTCGACGACGAGGGCCCGATCTACGGCACCGTCGGCTACCAGGCGCCCGAGATCGCCGCCGACGGCCCCTCCCCCTCCTCCGACCTGTACACGGTGGCCCGCACGCTGGCCGTGCTCACCGTCGACTTCCCGGACTACAACACCACGTACCGCCACTCGCTGCCCGGGCCCGAGGAGGTCCCGGTGTTCGCCGCGTACGAGTCGTACTACCGCCTCCTGGTGCGGGCCACCGACCCGGACCCGGCCCGGCGCTTCGCCTCCGCCGGGGAGATGGCCGACCAGCTCACCGGCGTGCTGCGGGAGGTCCTCGCCCTCCAGGACGGGCGGCCGCGCCCGGCCCTGTCCAGCCTGTTCGGGCCGGAGCTGCGGGTGGTGGAGAGCACGGTGGTCGCCGACCCCGCGCGGCCCCGCGAACTGCGGGTCGCCCCGCTGAACCGCCGCGAGGCCGCCCTGGCGCTGCCCGTCCCCCGGGTGGACCCGGCCGACCCCAACGCCGGCTTCCTCGCCACCCTGGTCGCCGCCGACCCGCAGGAGGCGCTCACCGCGCTCGCCGCCGCCCCCACCGACTCGGTCGAGCGGCGGCTGCGCGAGCTGCGCGCCCTGCTGGAACTGGACCGCCGCGCCGAGGCGGACGCCGCGCTGGCCGCGCTGGAACAGGACCACCCCGACGACTGGCGGGTCATCTGGTCCCGCGGGCTGCACGCCCTCACCGGGACCGCCGGGGCCAGCGACGGCACCGCCGCGGAGGCCTTCGACGCGCTGTACGACGCGTTCCCCGGGGAGGCCGCGCCCAAGCTCGCCCTCGCGCTCTGCGCCGAGCTGCTGGAGAACCACGAGGACGCCGCCGAGTTCTACCGGCTGGTCTGGGGCACCGACCGGAGCTATGTGAGCGCGGCCTTCGGACTGGCCCGGGTCCGCCTCGCGGCGGGCGACCGGCCCGGCGCCGTCGAGGTGCTGGAGTCGGTGCCGGCCACCTCCAGCCACCACACTGCGGCCCGGATCGCCGCCGTCCGCGCCCGGCTGCGCGAACGGCCCGTCACCGACCCGCTGGCCGCCGACCTCGCGGCCGGCTCCGCCCAGCTGACCGCGCTGGCGCTGGACGCCCGCCGCCGTGAGGAACTGTCGGTCGAGGTGCTGGACGCCGCCCTGTCCTGGGTGACCGCCGGCGCCCCCGGCCCGACCGGCGACGCCGTCGGACTCACCGTGCTCGGACGTCCGGCGGTGGAACGGGAACTGCGCTTCGCCCTGGAACACTCCTACCGGGTACTCGCCCGGTTGGCCGACCGGGACGAGAACAGGATCGAGATGGTGGAGCGTGCCAACCGCGCCCGCCCCAGGACGTGGGTGTAGCCAATGCCGCAGCAGACCGTGTGCCCGAACTGTGCCGAGCCGCTGGAGCCGGAGGACGTCTACTGCGGCTCCTGCGGCACCGCCCGTGACGGGCGGTCGGCACCGGGCGCGATGCCCGTGAGCTGGGCCGCCGGCCACCGGGCGGACCACCGGGCCACCGACGAGCACGCGCCGACCCTCCCCAATCAGCCGACCGCGCCCCACCCCACCGGGCCGGCCTGCGTGCACTGCGGCACCCACGCCGTCACCGCCGACGGCTACTGCGAGACCTGCGGCGGCGCCCAGCCCCGCCCGCGCGACCACATGGAGAAGGCCCTCGCGGGCGTCGCCGGGGTCAGCGACCGGGGCGTGCGCCACCACCGCAACGAGGACTCCTTCACCGTCGCCGCCACCTCGCTGCCCGGCGGCGAACCGGTCGTGGTCGCCGTGGTCTGCGACGGGGTCTCCTCCTCCGACCGTCCCGACCAGGCCTCCGAGACCGCCGTCGACGCCGCCTCGGAGTCCCTGCTCACCTCGCTGGAGCAGGGCACCGACCCCGGCCAGGCGATGCGCCGGGCGATCGCCGACGCCGCCCGCGCGGTCGCCGGCCTCGCCCACGACGGCGTCCCGCCCACCCGGCCCGACGTCAACGCGCCCGCCTGCACCTACGTCAGCGCGATCGCCGCCGGCGGCCGGGTCACCATCGGCTGGGTCGGCGACACCCGCGCGTACTGGATCCCGGACGACCGGATCTCGGCCGAGCCGTTCCGGCTGACCCAGGACGACTCCTGGGCCGCCAAGATGGTCGAGGCCGGGCTGATGGGCGAGGCCGAGGCGTACGCCGACCCGCGCGCCCACGCGATCACCGGCTGGCTCGGCGCGGACGCCGAGGAGGTCATCCCGCACACCCTGGACTTCACCCCGCACGTCCCCGGCGTCCTGCTGATCTGCACCGACGGGCTGTGGAACTACGCCGAGGCGGCCACCGACCTCGCCTACTTCGTCCGCCAGGACGCCCGCACCGAACCGCTCGCGGCGGCGCAGACCCTGGTCAAGTTCGCGGTCGCGGCCGGCGGGCACGACAACATCACCGTCGCCGTGCTGCCGATCGACCCGACGAGGTCCGCGGCCACCGGGCCGGCGGCCGGATCGGCGGAGGCGGACGGGGACCGTACGGCCACCGCGCTGGACCTGCCCGTGGTCACCGCGGCCGCCACCGCCACCACGGCCGTCGACGACGAGGAGTACGACCCGACCCTCCCCGACCTGCCGGTGATCGGCTCGCCGGCCGCACCGCTGCACCAGGCCCCGCCCGCACCGCCGCTCCCCCCGCAGCCGCCGCACCCGCCGCGCTGACACCGGCGCACCCGGACCGGGGCGCACCGGGACCGGGCGGGCGGGCCGCCCGGGAGCGCCGCGGGGTGTCCGGGCGCGCCGGCCGGCGCGAACCGTACGAGCCGCACGACGAGCACGAGCCGCACGAGCACGAGTACGAGCACGACGAGCACGAGAGCACCACGACGTACCGACGACCACCGACGGGAGCCACCGGCCCATGGCAACGCTGGCCAAACCGAACCTGCCCAGGTTCGACGTGGACATCTTCCAGAACGAGTACCTCGCGGCCGGCGGCCGGGAGGTCAACGCCATCGTGACCGTCACCGCGACCGGCGGCGGCACCACCGGCGGCCGCCCGCTCGGCATGGCCGACACCACCGCGCCGGACACGCGGTCCTCCGCGGTGGTGATCATGGTCGACTGCTCGGGGTCGATGGACTACCCGGCCAGCAAGATGCGCGGCGCCCGCGAGGCCACCGCCGTCGCCATCGACACCGTGCGCGACGGCGTCGCCTTCGCCGTGGTCGCCGGCACCCACGAGGCCCGCGAGATCTACCCCGCCGACGGCACCCTCGCCGTCGCCTCCCCCGCCACCCGCGAGCACGCCAAGGAGGCGCTGCGCCGCCTCGCCGCGGCCGGCGGCACCGCCATGGGCACCTGGCTGGCCAAGGCCGACCAGCTCTTCCGCACCCGCCCGGACCTCACCATCCGGCACGCCATCCTGCTCACCGACGGCAACAACGAGCACGAGACCGCCGAGGACCTCGACCGCGCCGTCGAGCGCGCCACCGGCCACTTCACCGTCGACTGCCGGGGCGTGGGCACCGACTGGAGAGTGGACGAGCTGCGCCGGATCTCCTCCGCGCTGCTGGGCACCGTCGACATCGTCGCCGAGCCGTCCGGCCTCGCCGAGGACTTCCGCTCGATGATGGCCAAGGCGATGGGCAAGCAGGTCGCCGACGTCGCGCTGCGCATCTGGACGCCCGCCAACGCGGTGGTCCGCTTCGTCAAGCAGGTCGCCCCGTCGATGGAGGACCTCACCCACCGCCGCACCGACTCCGGCCCGCGCTCCGGCGACTACCCCACCGGCTCCTGGGGCGACGAGAGCCGCGACTACCACGTCTGCGTGGAGGTGCCGCCCGCCGCGGTCGGCAACGAGATGCTCGCCGCCCGGATCAGCCTGGTCCTGCCTCCCCCGCCGGCCGGCGGGGCGCCCGAGGTGCTGTCCCAGGGTCTGGTCAAGGCGTTCTGGACCGACGACCTGGCCGCCTCCACCCGGATCAGCCCCCAGGTCGCCCACTACACCGGCCAGGCCGAGCTCGCCTCGTCCATCCAGGAGGGCCTCGCCGCCCACCGGGCCGGTGACCTGGACCGCGCCACCGCCAAGCTCGGCGCCGCCGTCCGGCTCGCCCACGCGACCGGCAACGACGGCACGTTCAGACTCTTGCAGAAGGTGGTCGACGTGGTGGACGCGAAGGAGGGTACGGTTCGGTTCCGTAAGGACGTGAGCGAGGCCGACTCCAAGACCCTGGAGACCCGGTCCACCAAGACCGTACGCGTCAAGAAGTGACCGGGCCGAGGCCCGGCCGGACAATGCCCCAACTGGCTGAGAAAGAGGGGGGACCTGATGCCGATCTGCCCGAGGGGCCATGAGTCGCAGGCCGAGGACTGGTGCGACTTCTGCGGCTTCCCGATGACACCGCCGGCACCGCTGCCACCGCCGCCCGGTGGACACCCGGGCGGCGCGCCGGGCGCTCCGGGTGCTCCGGGTGTCGTGCCGCCGGGTGCCCCGGGCGCTCACGGCGGACCGGGCGCCCATGGTGCGCCCGGTGCTCCGGGTGCCCACGGCACTCACGCCGCGCACGGCGGACCGGGTGCCCACGGCGCCGTGCCGCCGCCCGCTCCGGCGCCCGCGTCGTTCGGGGCCCCCGGCGCGCAGGCGTACCCGGACATGACCGAGGGCCTGGCGGTCTGCCCGATCTGCCGGACCCCGCAGACCGGCCGGTTCTGCGAGGAGTGCGGGTACGACTACGACCTCGCCACCCCCTCGCGCCGCCAGCCGCCCGCGTACGAGCAGCCCCAGCCGCCCGCGCCCGGCCCGGCCCCGCTGAACATCCCGCCGTCGTACGGCGGCCCGGCCGCCCCGCAGCCCCCGGCCGCACCCGCGCAGCCCGCCCCGCCCCGGGGCGGCTACGGCTACCCGCAGCCGGGCGCCGCCGGCGGCTACCCGCCCCCGGCCCCGGCCCCGGAGGCGTACGAGCAGCCGCAGCCCCCGGCCTACGAGCAGCCGTCGTACGAGCAGCCCGCGTACGAGCAGCCGCCGGCCCAGCCGCAGCCGCCCGCGTACGAGCAGCCGCAGCCCCCGTACGAGGCGTACCAGGGCGGCGGCTACCCGGGCACCGCGGGCGGCGCGCCCGCCGCCGCGGGGGCGGCCCGGGAGGAGTCCGGGCCGGTCTACGCCCAGCCGGGCCGGACCGGGCGCGGCGAGGAGTTCGGCACCTCCTTCAACCTGGCCCCGCCGGTGCAGCAGCCGCCCGCGGCCCCGGCGGAGCAGGCCCGCACCACCTGGATCGCCGTGGTCTCCGCCGACCGCGACTACTTCACCGACATGATGGCCCGCAGCGGCCCCGAGGCGGCCGGGCTGTTCTTCCCGCCGTACTGCCCCGAGCGGCGCATCCCGCTCACCGGGCGCGGGCAGCTGCGGATCGGCCGGCGCAGCCAGCACCGCGGCACGGTGCCGGAGATCGACCTGTCGGTGCCGCCGGAGGACCCGGGCGCCTCGCACCAGCACGCGATGCTGGCCGAACAGGCGGACGGGAGCTGGGTGCTGGTCGACCAGGACTCCACCAACGGGACCACGATGAACGGCGGGGCCGAGCCGGTCGCACCGCACACCGCGATCCCGCTGGGCGACGGCGACCGCATCCACGTCGGTGCGTGGACCACCATCACGATGCACCGCGCCTGAGGGCACACGAAGGGGCCGGGCCACGCGGTCCGGCCCCCTCGTACGGCGCGGCCCGGGCCGCGTTGACCGGCCCAGTAAAATGATCATCAAATGATCTTCAAAAAAACGGCCCAGGCCCTGCCAGCGGCCCCCCGGTAGCCGTACGCTCACGGCACATGACTGCAGCTATATCCGCCGACGGGATCCGTCAGCGGTACGGGGACGTGCAGGCCGTCGACGGGGTGTCACTCACCGTCGAGGCCGGCGAATTCTATGGGATCCTCGGCCCGAACGGGGCCGGGAAGACCACCACACTGGAGATCCTGGAGGGGATCCGCAAGCCCGACGAGGGTCGCATCGAACTGCTGGGGATGGCGCCCTGGCCGCGCAATCCGAAGCTGCTGCCGCGCATCGGCGTGCAGTTCCAGGCCTCGGCGTTCTTCAACAAGCAGACCGCGCGCGAGACCATCCGCACCTTCGGTTCCTTCTACGGCGTCGGTGCCAAGCGGGCCGACGCCATGCTGGAGCGGGTCGGCCTCAGCGAGTCCGCCGGGGTGATGACCGACAAGATGTCCGGCGGCCAGGCCCAGCGCCTGTCCATCGCCTGCGCCCTGGTCCACGACCCGGAACTGGTGTTCCTGGACGAGCCGACCACCGGCCTCGACCCGCAGGCCCGCCGCAACCTCTGGGACCTCCTGCGCGACATCAACGCCGAGGGCCGCACCCTGGTGCTGACCACCCATTACCTCGACGAGGCCGAGGTGCTCTGCGACCGCGTCTCGGTGATGGACCGCGGACGGATCCTGCGCACCGGCGCGCCCGCCACCCTGATCCGCGAGATCGACGACACCGTACGGATCAGCGTGGAGTCCGGCCAGCTGACCGCCGACTCGGCACGCGCCCTGCTGGCCGAGGCCGGCGCCGAGACCGCCTCCGTCGAGGACGACGGCGTCTCGCTGGTCATCGCCACCCGCCTGCCCGGCCCGGTGCTCGCCGTCCTCGGCGACCGCAACGCCCTGCGCGGCCTGGAAGTGCGCGGCGCCACCCTGGAGGACGTCTTCCTCCAGCTCACCGGACGGGAGTACCGCGCATGAGCGCCGAGCAGAGCGGGACCACCCGGCAGGAGCCGCTGACCCCCGACGTCCCCGCCCAGCGCGCGGCCGCCCCGGCGGACGGCCCCGGGGGCCGGCCCACCGCGGCGCCCGAACGCGAGCGGACCAGCGCCTTCGTCAGCCTGTCCCGCGTGATGCTGGTCGCCTTCCTGCGCGACCGCACCGCGGTCTTCTTCGTCATGCTCTTCCCGCTGATGTTCCTGCTGCTCTTCGGCACCCTGCTGAAGGACGCCGGGACCTCCCACTCCAAGGTCGTCCAGGTCGGCGCCGTCCAGCTGCTCGACTCGGTGCAGGGCGAGGGCCGCGCCGAACTGGAGAAGGTCCTCACCATCAGCCGCGAGGACGACGAGGCCGCCGCGCTGGAGAAGGTCCGCAAGGGCGACCTGGACGCGATGATCAAGCAGGGCCCGGACGGGCAGGTCGTGCTCCGCTTCAGCGCCGCCGACCAGGTCCGCGCCGGCACCGTGCGGGGCATCGTCAACGCGGTGGTCCAGCAGGCCAATCAGGCCGCCACCGGCAAGCCGCCGGCCTTCGTCCTGGAGGCCTCGCAGGTCGAGGACGGCGCACTGAAGCCGATCCAGTTCCTCACCCCCGGCCTGCTCGGCTGGGCGGTCGCGACCGGCGCCGTGTTCGGGGCCTCGCTGACCCTGGTGTCCTGGCGGCAGAAGAAGGTGCTGCGCCGGCTGCGGCTGGCCCCGGTCAGCCCGATCTCGATCGTCGCCTCCCGGGTCGTGGTGTCGGTGGTGACCGCGCTCGCCCAGACCGCGGTCTTCCTGCTGGTGGCCACCATGCCGTTCTTCGGCCTGAAGCTCACCGGCGACTGGTGGCTGATCGTGCCGCTGGTGGTGTGCGGCACGATCGCCTTCATGTCGATCGGCCTGCTGGCCGGCTCGCTCGCCAAGACCGAGGAGGCGGCCAACGGCATCTCGCAGATCATCGTGCTGCCGATGTCCTTCCTCTCCGGCTCCTTCTTCCCGACCGACGACATGCCGGGCTGGCTGAAGGCGATCTCCGAGGCGCTGCCGCTCAAGCACCTGGTCACCTCCGCCCAGTCGGTGCTCTCCCGGGGCGGCGGCGTCACCGACGCGCTGCCCACCATGGGCGGGCTGCTGCTGTTCGCGGCCGTGCTCACCGCGATCTCCTGGCGGTTCTTCCGCTGGGAGGACGCCTAGGCACTCCCGTGGGGTCGTACGCCATTGGTCCCGGTGTACGACCCCACGGGCGTCTGCGACCATGGTCGGGTGAACGAGATCCGGCGTGGCACGCTCAGCGAGGAGACCTTCTACGACCAGGTCGGCGGGGAGCCGACCTTCCGGCGGCTGGTCCACCGCTTCTACCAGGGCGTGGCCGAGGACGAGTTGCTGCGGCCGATGTACCCCGAGGAGGACCTCGGCCCGGCCGAGGAGCGCCTGCGGCTGTTCCTCATGCAGTACTGGGGCGGCCCCCGCACCTACAGCGATGAGCGCGGCCACCCGCGGCTGCGGATGCGCCACGTCCCGTTCAAGGTCGACCGCGCGGCGCACGACGCCTGGCTGCGGCACATGCGCACCGCCGTGGACGAACTCGCGCTGTCCGCCGACGCCGAACGCCAGCTCTGGGACTACCTGGTGTACGCGGCCGCCTCGATGGTCAACACCGAGGGCTGAACCGGCGCCGCGGCACCGCGGATTGCCAGAGCCGGGGCCCTAACGCAACGGGCTGAGGCCGAGCCCCGCGCCCGGGGCGGCCGCCGTCCGCACCGCGATCGAACCGGCCGGGGCGCCGAGCCGCAACCAGCCGCCGGCCCGGTGCACGGTCAGCGGGACGGCCGGCCGCAGGAAGCCGATCACCTGGGCGGCGTGCGCGGCCCGCAGCGGCAGCTCCGGGACGGCGGCCAGCGGCCGGGACCAGATCTCGTCGGCGAGCGCGTCCAGCACCGCGCGCGTACGGTGGTGCTCCGGCACGGCCTCACTGCGCTCGCGGAACTCCCGTACCGCGGCGGCCACTTCCGGGTACACCTCGGCGGCCGAGGGCTCGGCGACCGGCTGCCAGCCGCCGCGCGGGGGCAGCAGGCCGGCCCAGGCGGGGCCGGTGACCGGCGCGGGCAGGCCGACGGTGTCGGTCTCCCCGTCGACGCCGTCCAGCAACTGCCCCGCCGAAACGGTGGAGTCGGCCGGCTCGACCACCCCGGACAGCCGCGCGGTACGGACCGCCAGCACACCGGAACCGCCCAGCGGCAGCCGTCCGAAGACCGCCAGCACACCCTCCCCCACCCCCCGGGGCAGCACCTGCAACCGGACCGCCGCCGCGCGGTCGAAGCGCAGCAGCCGGACCAGGAAGGCGGCCAGGTCGGCGGCCTCGCCGGTGTCGGCGAGGGCGAGGACGGCGGGGGCGGTGCTGGTCAACGCGGTTCAGCTCACATCGGGTCGACGGACGGCGGTCGCGGGGGTTCCGGGGTCGTGCGGCCACGGGCCGCCGGGGCCACGGACGCCCGGTCTCCCGGGCGTCCCGGTGCTCAGGCGGCGGCCACGGCCGGCTCGGCGACCGGCGCCTCGACGTCGTCCGCCATGAAACGGGTCAGGAACTCCCGCTCCACCGGGCTGATCCGGCGCGGCCGGCCCTCGACCAGGTCGTAGGGGACGACCACGGTGGACGCCCGGACGTAGACCGTCTCGGTGCCGTCCTCGGCGGTGTCCTTGACCTCGTACTCGACGGTCAGCGAGGCGCCGCCGATCTTGGTCACCCAGGTCTCGACGGTGACCGGCTCGGGCCGGTGCACCAGCGGACGCTTGTAGTCGATCTCGTGGCGGGCCACCACCGAACCGCCCGCGAACTCCCCGGCCCCGGCCGCGGCGGCCTGGGTGAACATGAAGTCGATCCGGGCCTCCTCCAGGTAACGCAGGAAGACCACGTTGTTGACGTGCCCGAAGGCGTCCATGTCGGACCACCGCAGGGGGCAGGCGTAGATGTGGCGTGCCACGGAAATCTCCTCAAGCTTCATGGTGCCCGCGAGCTCCGAGACTCGCGAGCGGCTCACGGGCGGCGGCCCGGCCGGCTCCCCGGGGGGGCCCGGCCGGGCCGCCGTCGCGGCGGGTGTCAGCCCCGGGTCAGCTTCTTGTAGGTGGCCCGGTGCGGGCGGGCGGCGTCGGCGCCCAGCCGCTCGATCTTGTTCTTCTCGTACGACTCGAAGTTGCCCTCGAACCAGAACCACTTGCTCTCGCCCTCGTAGGCGAGGATGTGGGTGGCCACCCGGTCCAGGAACCAGCGGTCGTGGGAGATGACCACGGCGCAGCCGGGGAACTCCAGCAGCGCGTTCTCCAGCGAGGAGAGGGTCTCGACGTCGAGGTCGTTGGTCGGCTCGTCGAGGAGCAGCAGGTTGCCGCCCTGCTTGAGGGTGAGCGCCAGGTTCAGGCGGTTGCGCTCACCACCGGAGAGCACGCCGGCCGGCTTCTGCTGGTCCGGGCCCTTGAAGCCGAACGCGGAGACGTAGGCGCGCGAGGGCATCTCGACCTGGCCGACGTTGATCCAGTCCAGACCGTCGGACACGACCTCCCAGAGGGTCTTCTTCGGGTCGATGTTGGCGCGGCTCTGGTCGACGTAGCTGATCTTGACCGTCTCGCCGACCTTGACCTTGCCGGAGTCCGGGGTCTCCAGGTCCTGGAGCATCTTGAACAGCGTGGTCTTGCCGGCGCCGTTGGGGCCGATGATGCCGACGATGCCGTTGCGCGGCAGGGTGAAGCTCAGGTCGTCGATCAGGACCTTCTCACCGAAGGCCTTGTTGAGGTTCTCGACCTCGATGACGACGCTGCCCAGACGCGGGCCCGGCGGGATCTGGATCTCCTCGAAGTCCAGCTTCCGCATCTTGTCCGCCTCGGCCGCCATCTCCTCGTAGCGGGCCAGTCGGGCCTTGGACTTCGCCTGGCGGCCCTTGGCGTTGGAGCGGACCCACTCCAGCTCCTCCTTGAGCCGCTTGGCGCGCTTGGCGTCCTTCTGGCCCTCGACCTTGAGGCGCGACTGCTTGCTCTCCAGGTAGGTGGAGTAGTTGCCCTCGTAGCCGATGGCGCGGCCGCGGTCGAGCTCCAGGATCCAGCCGGCCACGTTGTCCAGGAAGTACCGGTCGTGGGTGACGGCGACGACGGTGCCCGGGTACTTGGCCAGGTGCTGCTCCAGCCAGTTCACCGACTCGGCGTCCAGGTGGTTGGTGGGCTCGTCGAGCAGCAGCAGGTCCGGGGACTCCAGCAGCAGCTTGCAGAGCGCCACGCGGCGCTTCTCGCCACCGGACAGCTTGGTGACCGGCCAGTCGCCGGGCGGGCAGCCCAGCGCGTCCATGGCCTGCTCCAGCTGGGCGTCGAGGTCCCAGGCGTTGGCGTGGTCCAGCTCCTCCTGGAGCTTGCCCATCTCGTCGAGCAGCGCGTCCGAGTAGTCGGTGGCCATCAGCTCGGCGATCTCGTTGAAGCGGTTGAGCTTCCCCTTGATCTCCTTGACGCCGTCCTCGACGTTCTCCAGAACGGTCTTGGTCTCGTCGAGCGGCGGCTCCTGCAGCAGCATGCCGACGGTGTAGCCGGGCGACAGGAAGGCGTCACCGTTGGACGGGTGCTCCAGGCCGGCCATCATCTTCAGCACGGTCGACTTGCCGGCGCCGTTGGGGCCGACGACGCCGATCTTCGCCCCGGGGAGGAAGCTGAGCGTCACGTCGTCAAGGATGACCTTGTCTCCGTGCGCCTTGCGCACCTTGCGCATCGTGTAGATGTATTCCGCCACGTGAGATCGCTCCGGCGTCGTCGGGAGTATTCGGGTTTCAGCCTTCCATTGTGCCGCACCCGGCCGGGCTCCCCGAACGCCCTGGTGGGCCGGACGCCCCCACCCCGGACACCCCTCCGCGGACCCGTCGACCGGCCGCGGGTACGGCGGTGAGCGGCGGGTGCGCTGCGGAGCGGCGGGTGCGGCGGCGAGCGGCGGGCGTGCCACGGAGCGGCGCCGCCGGGTGGGGCGAGTGGGCGGGCGGAGCGTGGATCCCCGGGAACGGCGAAGGCCCGGCCCTCCGCGCGAGCGGGAGGGCCGGGCCGGGTGGTGCGGGGCGGGCGACTAACTGAACGCCCGCTCCGTCACCCCGTCACCTCGATCGGTGACGATCGGTGTCTCAGGCGGCGGTGTGACGGCCGCGACGACGCAGGATGAAGACCGCGGCGCCACCGACCAGGACCAGGCCACCGGCGACGGCGGCGAGGATCGGGGTCGCGTCATTGCCGCCGGTCTGGGCCAGGCCGCCGCCACCGGGGGCCGGGCTGGTGGTGGTCGGCGCCGGGTGGGCGGCCGTGGTGGTCGGGGTGGCGGTCGGGGTCGGGGTGGTCACGCTGGTGACCTTGCAGTCCAGGACGCCCTTGAACTGCTTGCTGAAGCCGTTCGGGCCGGTGACGGTGATGTCGTACGCGGTGTCCTCGGCGGCCGGGACCACGACGGTCTCGGTCTTGCCCGGCTGGACGGTGAGCGTCTTGCCCGGCTGGACGGTGACCGAGGCGGCCTCGTCACCGGTGTTCACCACGCTGACCTTGACGCCGTTGGCCTCGCAGTCGATCTGGGCGTTGGTGTTCAGCAGCGGGCCCTTGGCCTGCTTCCAGCTCGCCTTCGCCGAGTCGGCGACGCTGAGCTTGCTGGAACCGGCCAGGATCATGGTCTGGCTGTGGTCCTTGGGGGTGTAGCCCTTGCTGAGGAACACGCGGCCGCTCGGGACCACGGTCTCGGCGTTGGCGGCCACCGTGGCGGTGCCGTCCGGGGTGCCGGCCGGGACGTCCAGGAAGAGCTGGGTGTCCTTGGCGATCGGGCCGGTCAGGCCGGCGACCGGCTTGCCGTCCTTGTCGACCAGCTTGACCTTGTCGGCGCTGTCACCGGTGACGGACAGCTTCACCTCGTTGGCGCTGGAGTTGATGGTGAACGGACCGAGCTTGCCGCCCGGCTTGCCCGACACCGCGTCCGGGGTGAGGCTCAGCGACGGCTTGGGCTCGGCGGCGATGCCCTTGTTCTTGTCGCTGACCAGGTACTCGGTGAGCTGCTTGGCCTTCGGGTTGACCGGCTTGGCGGTCTTGTGGTCCGAGTACTTCCAGATCGCGGCCTGGGTACCGGCGGCGGCCTCCTGCGGGCTGAGCGTGCCGCTCACGCCGGCGGCCTGCGACAGCTTGTTGAGGTCGGCCTGCGGGTAGGAGTTCTCCAGGATCCAGCGGATCTTGGCGGCGTCCTCCTCCTTGCCCTTGCGACCGAGGGAGCTCGACTTCCAGTCCGACTCCTGGTACTCCACCTTCGCGGTGGTGTTGACCGGGTGGTCGATGTCGATGCAGTAGGTGTGGAGCTCCTGGCCACCGGCGGTCTTGAGGGTGAACAGGCCACCGGGGATGGTGCCCTTGCCCTCGACCTCGATGTCGCCGCTCACCATGTCGGGCTGGATCACGGCCGTGACACCCGCACCCGGCGTGTCCGCCGCGAACGCCGCACCGGACGCGAGCAGGCTCCCTCCCAGGACAAAGCTGGTCGTGAGCATGACAGTCGCTACGCGGGGAAGATTCCGCCCCTGCCTCTGGAACATCTGCGATCCCTCCGGGCCCGGACCCTGCCGACTGGCGGGCCCCGGCTGCATTGCCGCGCCCCCTGTGGCGCAAGCTGCACTTGATGTGACCAGACGAATCCTAGGGACACCCGGAGTCTCGCAAACCCCCATGCGAAATCAGGACGATACCGTATCCGCATCGTTATCAACCCCCGCAATGCCTACACAAGCTGACGCCACGCCAGTTAATCTGGATCTTTCCGATAACCGGCCGGCGATTGCTCGATCAGGTACAACGACCATCTCGATCAACGTATTTGTCGACAGTTGAGGGCGGTTCACCCGACTTCGAACCGCCATCAACCCGATACCTTCACATCAGAGCAACGCAGTCTGCCGATCACCTCCACCGTCGCCCGCCCCGACCCCTCCCGGGCCCGCCGCACCGGCCGCCGGAGCCGGCGCCGCACCGCCCACCGCCGCCCGCCGGGCCGCCACCGCACTGCTGATCCACTCGGGCACCGCCTCCCCGAGCGTCGTCTCCGACCCGCCCGCACCCCCCTCACGCCCGCGCACCGCCCACCTGAACGCCGATGTCCCGCGGCCCAGGTCGTGCCCGACCGACCTGGCGTCGATCTCCACCCGGCTGCGCCGCACCTCGCCCTCGTCCCACTCACGCACCCTCAACCGGCCGCTCACCACGACCGGGTCGCCCTTGTTCAGCGAACTGACCACGTTCGCCGCGAGCGCCCGCCAGGCCACCACCGTCACCCACTGGGTCTCGCCGTCCACCCAGCCGTCCTTCGTCCGGTCGAAGCGGCGCCCGGTCGCCGCGAGCCGGAAGTTCGCCACCGGCACCCCGTCGGCCGTCGCGGTGTAGTTCACCGGTGAGCCGACATTGCCGATCATCGTCACCTGAGTCTCGTTCACAAACACTCTCCGTTCGCCTCGATGCACCGTACGGAATCAACCGCCGCGAGTTGAGAGTGCACTTCCCGGGAAATCCCCGCCAGGCCGATCGGAAATCCTGTGGACAACTCGCCCCTGTGGAAAACCGGGCACGCTCCCAGGGGTGAATTTCAGCCCGAAGTTGACGAGTTCTCGTCCATCACCCCGGCCGGTCAGCGCGGCCATGACAACAAACGGCCGGAGCCCCACCGGTCCCGCACACCCCGAAGAGTGGCCCGCCCCGGCATCCACCCACGTCATCCGACCGAACGAACCCGAATAAAGCCCCCACCCGCGAGGAGAACGGACTTTCTCCGTGCCGAATCCATAACGGGTGGGGCGGCAGCCCCGTAACGACTGCACAACGTCCGGGTCCGATGCCCGCCAGACCGCTGCACTCACGGCCTTCACCTGCGATTATCGGACCGCCCCACCGAGGCCGACACACCCGCGACGGTGTTGTTACACCCGGCCGAGGAACTGGGCACCCTTATCCTGTCCCCGACAGGGCAAGGACCCGCCGACCCCCACCCTCCGGACCGGGGCAGCGGGCGCCCCGCGCGCTCGTCACCCGATCCCGGCAACGGCCGCGCCCACCAGGGCACATCCGTCCCGCCCCCATAGCTCAGCGGATAGAGCACCCGCCTTCTAAGCGGTAGGTCGCAGGTTCGAATCCTGCTGGGGGCGCCACCCGTCGAATTCCCGCAGGCCACGGCCGGGCGGGGCAATCGCCCCCACCTCCCCCGCGGCCCCCGACCCGGAAATGGCGTGCACCGACCGCACTCAATCCGTGACAATGCGTGTCGTGACCGAACGGGAAACACCAGTACGGGCGGAAATCCGCCGCACCACCGACCCCGACCCCGCGGTGCGCCGCCGGGCCGCGGAGGCCCTGCCGGCCCTGCTCGACGCCCCCGACCACCCGGACCGCCCCGGCGAGTTCGCGCCCCCGCCGCCGGAGGTGGTCCGGACGCTGATACGGCTGACCCGCGACCCGGACGCCGAGGTCCGCGAAGGGGCCGCCTTCTCGCTCGGCACCCAGCTGTACGCCGATACGCCCGCCCTCCGCGACGCCCTGCACGCCCTGCTCACGGACGAGCACCCCGGGCCGCGTACGGAGGGCGCCCGGGGCCTGGCCCAGCGGCGCGACCCCCGCGCGCTGGCCCCGATCGCCGCGCTGCTGGCCGACGAGGAGGGCGCCGAGGTGCTGACCTTCGCCGCCGCGGCCGTCCTCGGCGCACCCGAACTGCTGCCCCTCCTGGAGCAGTACGACGAGGACGACCCCGGTGTCGCCGACGCGCTCGCCGCCTGTGACCCGCGGCGGCGCGACGGGCGGGACGCGTTCGGCTGGGCCGTCCTGACGGCCCTCCACGGACGGCTGCCCGACACCGACGCGGCCCTGACCGCCTCGCGGCTGACCCCCGACCTGGAGCTGACGCTGACCGCCGGCACCGAGCGGTTCACCTGGGACGTCGCGGCCCTGGGCCGCGCCCACGGCGCCGACCCGGAGCGGGCCGCCTCGGCGGTGGCCGGGGCCGCGGTCAACGCGGCCGGGCCCACGGTCCTCGCCGACTGACGGCCCTCGGCAACCGACCGTCCTGACGGCCGAGGGGACCGGCGACCGACCGGGACCGCCGACGGACGGGGACCTGCGACCGACCGGGCTCAGGCGGAGGTCACCGCCGGGGACGCGAGCCCCGCCAGGAAGCCGTCCAGCATGGCGATCTGCCGCTCCGCCGGGAACTCCGCCGGGGCGATCAGCGCCTGGACGACCAGCCCGAGCGCGAAGGCCTGCGCCTGCGCCGCGAGCTGCTCGGCCCCCACGGCGGAGGGGAGTTCGCCGAGCCGCTGCGCGTCCGCGACGTGCTCGGCCAGCCGTTCACGCCCCTGGCCGTAGCGGGCGGCGTGCGTGGTGGCGAGCTCGGGGTCGGCCAGCGCCACGTCCCAGGAGCCGACCCAGATCCGGTTGCTCACCGTGGAGGCGGTGTCCAGCGAGAGCTTGTCGAGCAGTTCGGCCCGCAGCCGGGGCAGGCCCTCGGGCGGCGGGGCGGAGCCGTCGGCGGGCGCGGCACGGCGCGGACGGCCGTCGTGGCGCCGGTCCAGCACGTCCAGCGCGTGGGCGACCAGTGCGCGCTTGTTGGGGAAGTAGTGCGTCAGCAGTCCGGTGGAGGCGCCCATCTCGGCGGCCACCGCGCGCAGAGTGAGCCCCTCGAAACCGCGCGCGGACAGCACCCGCCACACCGCCTCGGACACGTCCTGGCGGCGGGCTTCATGGTCTCCACGGGCCGGCGTCATGGGCGTCATCGTACCGGCACTGACATACCAAACGTTTGTTATGTACGATCGTCGCAGCCGAGCTCCGCACACTCCGGCGACCCCGCACGTCCCCCAGCACCGCACGACGCACCGGAGAGGTCCCCATGTACGCGATACCGCTCGCCGACGACGCCGAGCTGCGCCCGCTCGAACCGTGGCAGGCCGAGGAGTTCCTGGCCCACATCGACCGGGCCCGGGCCAACACCGACCCGTGGATCCCCTGGGCGACCCGCTCCACCGACCTCGACTCGGCCCGGGCCACCCTGCAGAACTTCGCCGACAAGCAGGCGTCCGACAGCGGCCGCCTCTACGGGATCTGGCTGGACGGCACCCTGGTCGGCGGCGTGATGTTCGTGAGCTTCGACGCCAAGGCCGGCAAGTGCGAGATCGGCGTCTGGACCGAGCCCGCGGGCGAGGGCCGGGGGCTGATCGGCGCCGCCGTACGACACCTGGTCGACTACGCGTTCCGGGTGCGCGGGCTGCACCGCATCGAGTGGTGGAACAGCGCCGCGAACACCCGCAGCCGGGCCGTCGCCCAGCGGGTCGGGATGAGCCGCGAGGCCCTGCTGCGCGAGTACTTCCTGCACAACGGCGTCCGCCAGGACTACGAGATCTGGTCGCTGCTGGCCCACGAGTGGAAGCCCGGGGACGGCGCCGCCGCCTGACCCCGCCGGCCGCGAAGGCGGCGACGGTCGCGCCACGCCGCGGGCCCGGCCGGTGGACGCCTCCACCGGCCGGGCCCGCGGCGTCCCGTCGTGATCAGCCACGCTCCCCCGCCGACACCGGCCCGGCCCCCACCGAAGCCCCCACCGAAGCCCCCGCCGGAGCTCCCGCCACGGGCGCCCCCGGCCGGCCGGCCGTCGCCGGCAGCCGCAGCGCCAGCACGAGGGTGAGCAGCAGCAGCCCGCCCGCGGACAGGAAGACCACGTCCACGGCGTCCACGAAGCTGTCCACCGCTCGGGCGTGCGCCGCCCCGGTCAGCCCGCTCACCGCCGCCAGCGGCAGGCCGGGCTCGTCCGCCCCGAAGACCCGCGCCAGCACCGTCCCGAAGAGCGCCGCGCCCAGGGCGCTGCCGAGCGTCTGGAAGAACCGGATGCCCGTGGTGGCCACCCCCAGCTGCGGGCCCGGCGCGGCCTCCTGGACGACCTGGACGAGCTGGCCGATCAGCTGGCCGAGGCCGCAGCCGAGCAGGACGAGCTCGGCGCCGACCAGCTGGAGCGGGGTGGTCGGGGTGCTCAGCCCGAGCAGCAGCAGCGCGGCGGCGGCGCAGCCGGATCCGACCACGAGGAAGGTGCGCACCGACCAGCCGCGCGCGGCCAGCCGGTTGACGAGCAGTCCGACCACGGTCATCCCGGCCGCCATCGGGATCAGGAAGAGGCTGGCGGAGGTGGCGGCGACCTCGCGCGCCACCTGGAGGTACAGCATGACGTAGACGATCGCGCCCATCAGGCCCATGCCCACCAGGCCCTGCACCGCGAAGCCGATCCGGACGGCCGGGATGCGCAAGAGCGAGAGCGGCAGCACGGGTTCGGCGGCGGTGGCCTGCCGCCACAGGAACAGCCCGAGGAGGGTCAGGGTGCCGGCGGACAGCGTGAGGATCCGCGGGGAGGTCCAGGCGTGGTCCTTGCCGCCCCACTCGGTGACCAGCAGCAGTCCGGTGGCGAAGCCCGCCGCGAGGGTGGCGCCGAGGAAGTCCAGGCCGCGCCGGCCGGCCGCGCGCGGCAGGTCGAGCACCAGCGCCGCGGCGATCAGGACGAGCAGCCCGATCGGCAGGTTGACGTAGAAGATCCAGCGCCAGTCGAGGTGGTCGGCGAGCAGCGCGCCGATGAGCGGGCCCGCGGCCATGCCGGCGCCGGCCACGATGCCGCCGGCCCCTCCCCCGCCGCCGGACTCCTTCGGGCCCTTGAGCTGGGCCATCACCACCATGGTGACGCTCATCAGTCCGCCGCCGCCGATCCCCTGGAGGGCCCGGAAGGCGATCAGCTGGTCCATCGACCGGGCGGCGCCGCACAGGGCGGACCCCAGCAGGAAGGTGCCGACCGCGCCGAGCAGCACCCGCTTGGCGCCGTACACGTCGCAGAGCCTGCCGTACAGCGGCAGCAGCGCGGTGGCGGCGAGCGCGAAGGCGCTGATCAGCCAGGGCAGCCGGTCGACGCCGTGGACGGGGTCGAGGTCCCGGACGATCGGGACGGTGGCCGCCGAGACGATGTTGAGGTCGAGCACCGCCAGGATGACCGTGACCAGGCAGATCAGCATGCCCAGCCTGCGCCTGCCGTCGCTCGTCGGGGCCCGCGGTGCGTCCAGGTCAGGCGGTGCGGGCGGCGCGGGAACGGACGCGGGTACGGCCGGTTCGGCCATCGGAAACCCCCCAGTGGTCTCGGGTCGAGGACGGGCACCACCATCGCAAGATTCATATACCGAGTCAATTCTTCATCCCGATCAACTCTTGATCCAGGTCAATCTTTGTTCCTGGTACAGTGGCGCCGTGCCCAAGACCACCGACCCCGACGCACTCGGGCTCCGCGAGCGCAAGAAGTTCCAGACCGGCATGCGGATCTGGCGGACCGCCGTCGCCCTGTTCGTCGAGCGCGGCTTCGACCAGGTCTCGGTGGCCGAGATCGCGGCGTCCGCCGAGGTCTCGAAGATGACCGTCTTCAACTACTTCCCGTCCAAGGAGGACCTGGTCATCCGCCCGCTGGCGGAGCACGTCGGCGAGCCGGCCGAGGTGGTCCGGGGGCGGGCGGCCGGGCAGTCGGCGGTGGCCGCGCTGCGCGAGCACTTCCTGGGCGCGCTGGCCGAGTTCGATCCGGCGACCGGACTGTGCGACGAGGAGGAAGTGGTCAACGTCGTACGGCTGATCACCGGGACACCCTCGCTGGCCATCCGCGTCCACGCCCTGAGCGTCGAGTCCCACCGGATGCTGGCCGCCGTGCTGATCGAGCAGGACCCGGCCCACGACCGGCTCACCGCCCAGGTCGCCGCCGCGCAACTGCTCGGCGCCCGCAGGACCCTGGTGCTGGAGAACCAGCGCCGCACGCAGGCCGGCGAGCCGGCCGCCGACCTGCTGCCCGAGGCGACCGCCAACGCGGTACGGGCCTTCGCGCTGGTCGAGCACGGTCTCGGCGACTACTGCGCCGGCCTCCCCGCCTGAACCGGCGCCCCCTCCCCCGTTCCCGTACACGCCGCCCGCGCCCACCGGAGGTACGCATGCCCGACCAGCCCCTGCTCGTACGGGACCGCACGGCGCTGCCGGCGCGGGCCGAGGGCCTGAACGCCTACACCGGCCCGGACGGCGTCGCGGTGCTGGAGTTCGACCGCCCGCACCGGCGCAACGCCGTCACCCTGGCGATCTGGCGGGCGCTGCCCGAGGTGCTCGCCGAGCTGGCCGCGCGGCCGGGCGTACGGGCGCTGCTGGTCACCGGCGCGGGCGGCACGTTCAGCGCGGGGGCGGACATCGCCGAGCTCGCCGGGGTCTACCGGGACGCGGACCGCGCCGACGAGTACCACGCGCTGAACGTCGCCGCCGAGGAGGCGCTGGCCGCGTTCCCGCACCCCACGATCGCGGTGGTGCACGGCGCCTGCGTGGGCGGCGGCTGCCAGCTGGCCGTCGCCTGCGACCTGCGCTTCGTCGCGCACGACGCCCGGCTGGGGATCACCCCGGCCAAGCTGGGCGTGGTCTACCCGGCGGTGCCGACCCTGCGGCTGGCCCGGCTGGTCGGGCCGTCCCGGGCCAAGTACCTGCTGTTCTCGGGCGAGTTGGTCCGGGGCGCGGAGGCGGCGGCGCTCGGGCTGGCCGACCGGGTGCTGCCCGGCGCCGAACTCGACCGGGGCGCCCTGGACTTCGCCGGGCTGCTGGCCCGGCGTTCGCCGCAGACGATCGGCGCCGTCAAGGCGGCGCTGGCCGGCCCGCCGGAGGAGGCGGCCGCGGCGCTGGCCCCGTGGGAGCGTCGCTCCCGCGAGGCCTCCGACGTCCACGAGGGCCTGGCCGCCTTCCTTGAGGGCCGCGAGCCCCGGTTCTGACGGCCGGGGGCCCACGGCCCCGGCGGCCCTGGCGCCCCCGGCCGTCAGACCGTCACCGGATCGGCATCCCCGAGACCGCGCGGGCGATCACCAGTCGCTGGATCTCGCTGGTGCCCTCGAAGATCGAGTAGATGGCGCTGTCACGGTGCATCCGCTCCACCGGGTACTCGCGGGTGAAGCCGTTGCCGCCGAGGATCTGCATCGCCTGCGCGGTGACCCACTTGGCGGTCTCACCCGCGTACAGCTTGGACATCGAGCCCTCGGCGGCGGTGAACGGCTGCCGGTTGGCGGCCATCCAGGAGGCCCGCCAGACCAGCAGCCGGGCGGCGTCGATCCGGGTCCTCATGTCGGCCAGCTGGAAGGCCACGCCCTGGTTGTCGATGATCGGGCGGCCGAACTGCACCCGGGTCTTCGCGTAGTCGAGCGCGACCTCGTACGCGGCGCGGGCGATGCCGATGGCCTGGGCGCCGACGGCCGGCCGGGAGGCCTCGAAGGTGGCCATGGCCGCGTTGCGCCCGGCCCCGCCGCGCACGCCCTCCCGGGCGCGGGCGAGGCGCTCGTCCAGCTTCTCCTTGCCGCCGAGCAGGCAGTGGCCGGGCACCCGGACGCCGTCCAGGACCACCTCTGCGGTGTGCGAGGCGCGGATGCCGTGCTTCTTGAACTTCTGGCCCTGGCTCAGCCCCGGCGTGCCGGGCGGCACCACGAAGGAGGCCTGGCCGCGGGCGCCGAGCGCCGGGTCGACGGTGGCGACGACCACGTGGACGGCGGCGATCCCGCCGTTGGTGGCCCAGGTCTTGGTGCCGTCGAGCACCCACTCGTCCTTGGCCTCGTCGTAGCGGGCGCGGGTGCGCAGCGCGGAGACGTCGGAGCCGGCGTCGGGCTCGGAGGAGCAGAACGCGGCGACCTTGACGTCCTCCGGGGTGCCGAACATCTGCGGCGCCCAGGTGCCGATCTGCTCGTCGGTGCCGTTGGCGAGCACGGCGACGGCGGCGAGCGTGGTGCCGACGATGGACAGGCCGATGCCGGCGTCACCCCAGAAGAGCTCCTCCATGGCGATCGGGATGCCGACGCCGGACGGGTCGAAGTACTGCTGGGCGTAGAAGTCGAGCGAGTAGATGCCCAGCTTGGCGGCCTCCTGGATGACCGGCCAGGGGGTCTCCTCGCGTTCGTCCCACTCGGCGGCGGCGGGGCGCATCACGTCGGCGGCGAAGCCGTGCAGCCAGTCGCGGACGGCGATCTGGTCCGCGCCCGGGTCCAGGGAGAAGGTGCTCACGTTGCCTCCGTGGCGAACGGTGTGGGCCGCACGGGTCGGCCGTACGGTGTGGGCCGTACGGTGTCGACCAGGGTGTTACCGGCGGTAACATCGCCCGGAGTCTGCTACTGATACCTGCGAGAAGTCAACGTCCCCGCCAGGAGCTGCCGCATGCCGCATGCCGAACCCGCCAGCCCCGGCGAGCCCCGCAGGGAACAGCTGCTCAACGCCGCCGACCGGGTCGTCCAGCGCGACGGGCCGAACGCGAGCATGAACGCCATCGCCGCCGAGGCCGGTATCACCAAGCCCATCCTCTACCGGCACTTCGGCGACCGGAACGGCCTGATCAGGGCCCTGACCGAGCGCCACACCAGCGGCCTGCTCGCCGCCGTACGGGCCGCGCTGGCCGAACCGCTGGAGCGGCGCGACCGGGTCGAGCACGTGCTGGACACCTACCTGGCCGGCATCGAGTCCAGGCCGCAGGTGTACCGGCTGCTCACCCACCCCGAGCCGGGCGACCCCACCGGCGCCGGCAACGCGCTCGCCCCCGCGCTGCGGCAGATCGCCGAGGAGATCACCCGGGCCGTGCAGAACCAGGTCGACCTCGGCGCCGACCGCGAGCTGCTCGCCGAGGCCTGGGGCCGCGGCATCACCGGCATGGTGCTGGCCGCCGGCGACTGGTGGCTGGAGACCAGGCCCTGCCCGCGCGCCCGGATGGTCCAGGCGCTCGCCGACCTGCTCTGGGGCCGGCTCGCCGCCGCCGCCGACCTGCCGACGGCGGTCCTCCCCACGACGGGCGGCGAGGAGTAGGGCCCCTGGAAACCGCCCCCGCCGGGCCCGGGGCCTTCTTGTGCCGCGCCCGGCGCCGCGGGCATCATCGGGCCCCACCCTCCCAGCGAGACGCCCCCGCGAGGTCCCGATGCGCCTGCGCCGCCTTGCCGTTGCCGTGACCGCCCTGCTGCTCGCCACCACCGCCGCCCCGGCCGCGGCCGCCCCCGCCGGCCCTCCGGCGGACCGGACGGACGTCCACGCGCCGCCCTCACCCCGGCCGTCCGCCGCGTTCCCGACCGGCACGCTCACCACCCCGGACGGCCGCACCCACCTCACCGACGCCCAGGGCCGGATCGTCCGGCTGCGCGGCTTCAACCTCGACAAGTACGCCGAGGCCACCGAACAGGACGTCAGGTCCCTGGCCGCCCGCGGCTTCAACCTCATCCGGGTCGCGGTCTCCTGGAACCGCCTGGAACCCGGACGCGGCCACCTCGACCCCACCGAACTCGCCCGCCTCCAGCGGCTCCTCGGCTGGGCCGACCGGGCCGGCTTGCTCGCCCTGGTCGACCTCCACCAGGACGTCTACGGGCCGCACTTCGGCGGCGGCGACCGCGGCATCCCGCCCTGGGCGACCCGCGACGACGGCCTGCCCTTCGAGCCCGACCCCGACGACTGGTTCGCCGGCTACTTCCAGCCCGCCGTCCAGGCCGCCTTCCGCCACCTGTACGACGACCCCGACCTGCGCGCCTGGCAGGCCGACTTCTACACCCGGCTCGCCCGCGAACTGCGCGGCCACCGCTCCCTGCTGGGCTACGACCTGTTCAACGAGCCGTTCGGGCCGATCGACGGCGACCCCACCGACCCCGCCGTGCTCGCCGCCTCCGCCGCCGCCCTGGAGCAGGGCCGGCTCGCCGGCATGTACGAGCGGCTGATCGGGGCGGTGCGCGGGGCGGACACCCGCGCCTGGCTGTTCGTCGAACCGACCGTGCTGGTCGGCCAGGGCGTGCCGACCCGGCTGCCCGGCTTCACCGACCCCCGCCCGGGCGCGCCCCGGCTCGGCTACGCGCCGCACTTCTACGACACCGCCGTCGAGGGGGGCGCCGACTGGGACCCGTCGGGATCCTTCGTGGAGGACTACACCGCCGCGATCACCGCCTACCCGACCACCCACCGGCTGCCCGTCCTGGTCGGCGAGTGGGGCCCGCCCGACTCCCGCACCCCCGGCAACCGGGAGCTGGTCCGCCGACAGGTCGCGGCCATGGAGGGCTTCGCCGAGGGCTGGGCGATGTGGTACTGGTGCCGCGGCCGGGGCGGCTACTGCGTGCTCGACCCCGCCGGACACCCCGCCCCCGGCAGCGGGCCCGCCTTCGGCCCGTACGCCGCCGCGGTGGCCGGCCTGCCCGGCCCCTCGGACGCCGTCCCCGGCGGGGGCGGGATGCTGCGCTGGAGCGCCGACGGCAGCGGGCGGACCACCGAACTGGTGCTGCCGGCCGGCGGGCCGGTACGGATCGCCGTCGAGCCGTACGGCGCCCGGGTCGACCTCGTCCAGCCCACCGCCGACCGGGCCGGTCACGCCCGGATCCGCCTGCCGCACGCCCGCCCGGGCACCCCGGTGACCGTCACCGTCACCCCGCGCTGACCCCCGCCGGTCGCCGGACGAGCCCGTCCCCGCACAGGGGGACGGGCCCGTCGGGCGGGTCACACCAGACCGCGGCGCTCCAGCAGCGGCTCGGTGCGCGGGTCGCGGCCGACCACCGCGCGGAAGGACTCCAGCGCGTCCCGGCCGCCGCCACGGGCCAGCAGCTCCCGGCGGAACACCTCGCCGCTCTCGCGCACCCCCCGCCCGTTCGAGCGGAACCACTCCACCGTGTCGGCGTCCAGCACCTCGGACCAGATGTAGGCGTAGTAGCCCGCGCTGTAACCGCCGGCGAAGATGTGCGAGAAGTACGCCGTCCGGTACCGCGGCGGGATCGTCCCCAGCGCCAGCCCGGCCTTGGCCAGCGCCCGCGCCTCGAACTCCTCGGCGTCCGCGATCCCCGTCCCGGCCGGGACGGTGTGCCAGGCCCAGTCCAGCAGCGTCGCCGCCAGGTACTCCACCGTCCGGAAGCCCTGGCCGAAGGCCTCCGCCGCCGCCATCCGCTCGACCAGCTCCGCCGGCAGCGGCTCGCCCGTCACGTGGTGCCGGGCGTAGTTCGCCAGCACCTGCGGCCGGACCATCCACATCTCGTTGACCTGCGACGGGAACTCCACGAAGTCCCGCGGCACCCGGGTGCCCGCGAAGTACGGGTAGCGCACGTCCGAGAACAGCCCGTGCAGCGCGTGCCCGAACTCGTGGAACAGCGTGCGCACCTCGTCCCAGGAGAGCAGCACCGGCTCGCCCGGCGCCGGCTTGGCGACGTTGAGGTTGTTGAACACCACCGGCCGCGTGCCCAGCAGCGTCGACCGGCTGACCAGCTCGTCCATCCAAGCCCCGCCGCGCTTGGAGGAACGGGCGTGGAAGTCCGCGAGGAACAGGCCCAGCGGGGCGCCGTCCTCCTCGAACACCTCGAAGACCCGCACGTCCGGGTGGTACGCCGTCAGGTCCTGCCGCTCGGTGAAGGTCACCCCGTACGCCAGGCCCGCCGCGTGGAACACCCCGTCGCGCAGCACCCGCTCCAGCTCGAAGTACGGCCGCAGCTCCGAGGCGTCCACCTGGTAGGAGGTCTGCCGGACCTTCTCCGAGTAGTACGCCCAGTCGTGCGCCGCGATCTCCTCGATCCCGTCCGCCGCCGCCAGCTTCGCCAGCTCGGCGGCCTCCCGGCGGGCGTTGGCCACCGCCGGCGGCACCAGCCGCGCCAGCAGGGCGTCCACCGCCTCCACGCTGCCGGCCGTCTCGTCGGCCACCACGTACGCGGCGTGCGTCGGGTGGCCCAGCAGCCGGGCGTGCTCGGCGCGCAGCGCGGACATCCGGATCGCCAGCGGGCCGTTGGTCGCCGCCGCCCGGCCCAGCGAGGCCTCCAGCAGGCGCTCGCGCACCGAACGGTCGGTGAGGAAGGCCAGCTCGCTCTGGTTGGAGAAGTTCTTCAGGCTCAGCACGTACCTGCCGTCCAGGCCGAGCGCCCGGCCGTTCTCGGCGGCCGCGGCGATCGCGTCCGGCGACAGCCCGTCCAGCTCCTCGGCCGAGTCCAGCACCAGGGCGCGGGCCTTGGAGTCGGCGGCCAGGTTCTGCCGGAACGCCGACGCCGCGGCCGCGAGCTCCGCGTTCAGCTCGCGCAGCCGGGCCTGCTCGGCCCCGCCCAGGCGGGCACCGGCCCGGACGAACGAGGTGTGTCGGCGCTCCAGCAGGCGCAGCGACTCGGCGTCCAGGTCCAGCTCGGCGCGCCGCCCGTACAGCGCCTCGATCCGGGCGAACAGCGCCGCGTCCAGGTGGATCGCGTCGTTGTGCGCGGCCAGCCGCGGGCTGATCTCCGCGTCCAGGGCGTCCACCGCCGGGGTGGTGTCGCTGGCGACCTGGTTGAAGAAGACCACGCTCACCCGGTGCAGCAGCGTCCCCGAGCGCTCCAGCGCGATCAGCGTGTTGTCGAAAGTCGGCGGCTCCTGGTTGGCCGTGATCGCGGCGATCTCGGCGAGCTGTTCGGCCATGCCCGCCTCGAAGGCCGGCAGATAGTGCTCCTGCCGGATCTCGGCGAAGGGCGGCAGTTCATAGACCAGGGTGCTGGGCTTGAAGAACGGATTCTCGGTCATTTCGCCGACCCTACGCGCTGTCACCGGCGCTGCCTACGTCGCCCACCCGGGCGGTCGGCGCGCGTTGTCGTACCCAGCGGTTACCGTCGTGGCGAGCACCCGTGCACCCACCGCCCGCCCGTCCGCCACGACTCCGCGAACGGCCCCCGACCAGGAGAGGAGCAGCCCGTGCCACCACCACCCCGTACCGCCCTCGTCCCCGATCCGCACGGCCCCGGCGGCCGGCTCCAGCCCCTCGACGACGCCGGCGCCCCGCTCGGCCCGCCGGTCACCACGGGGGACCTCGCCGCCGCCGTGGCCGACGCCGAACGGCGCGGCGCCCCGCGCTGGGTCTGGGCCGCCGCCGACAGCGCGTACGCCCCGCTGCTGCCCCGGCTGCCCGACCGGCTCGCCCGCTGCCACGACCTGCGGCTGGTCGAGGCCCTGCTGCTCGCGCACGAGGGCTCCTTCGGCGCGCCCCGCTCGCTCGGCGCGGGCTGGTCCCGGCTGCACCGGCTGCCCGTCCCCGCCGACCTCCCGGAGCCCGGCTCCGCCGAGGCCGACGACGGGCAGGACACCCTGTTCGCCCCCGACCGGCTGCAACTGCCACCCGGCACCGACCCGCTGGCCGCCGTGCTCGCCGTCCACGCCGAGCAGCAGCGCCGGCTGGCCGCCGTCGCCGACCCCGGCGCCCGGGCGCGCCTGCGGCTGCTCGCCGCCGCCGAGTCCGCCGGCGCCCTGGTGGCCGCCGAGATGACGTACGACGGACTGCCCTGGCGCGCCGACGTCCACGACCGGCTGCTCACCGACCTGCTCGGCCCCCGCCCGAGCGTCCCCGGCAGCCGGCCCCGGCTGCTCGCCGAGCTCGCCGCCGAGCTCCAGCGCTCCCTCGGCGGGCGCCCGTTCAACCCCGACTCGCACGGCCAGGTGCTGCGCGCCTTCGCCGACCGCGGCATCCAGCTCGGCTCCACCCGCTCCTGGGAGCTCCAGGGCGTCGACCACCCGGCGGCGCGGCTGATGATCCGCTACAAGGAGCTCTCCCGGATCCACGCCGCCCACGGCTGGGCCTGGCAGGACGCCTGGGCCCGCGGCGGACGCTTCCGGCCCGAGTACGTGGTCGGCGGCGTGGTCTCCGGCCGCTGGGCCAGCCGCGGCGGCGGCGCCCTGCAGATCCCGCGCGTCCTGCGCCGCGCCGTGGTCGCCGACCCCGGCTGGCTGCTGGTCGTCGCCGACGCCGCCCAGCTGGAGCCCCGCGTGCTCGCCGCACTCTCCGGGGACACCGGCCTCGCCCGCACCGCCGCCGGCGGCGACCTCTACGAGGCACTGGCCGCGAACGCCTTCCAGGGCGACCGGGAGAAGGCCAAGCTCGGCCTGCTCGGCGCGATGTACGGCCAGACCAGCGGCGACATCGGCCCGCTGCTCGCCACCCTGCGCCACCGCTACCCCGCCGCCATGGGGTACGTCGAGGCCGCCGCCCGCACCGGAGAGGACGGCGGGGTGGTCGCCTCCCGGCTCGGCCGGGTCTGCCCGCCGCCGTCCGCCGCCTGGCTCGACCTGACCGAGGCGCCGGAGAACGCGGGCGACGCCGGCGGCCGCTCGGCCCGCGCCCGGGGCCGCTTCACCCGCAACTTCGTCATCCAGGCCAGCGCCGCCGACTGGGCCCTCGCCCTGCTCGCCGCGCTGCGACGCCGGCTGAACACCCTGCCGGCCGCCGCCGGCGACCGCCCGCACCTGGTGTTCTTCCAGCACGACGAGGTGGTCGTGCACACCCCGGCGAACCTCGCCGACCAGGTCGCCGCCGCCGTCGCCGAGGCCGGCGACGAGGCCCGGCGGCTGGTCTTCGGGGACACCCCGGTGCGGTTCCCGCTCTCCACGGCGGTGGTCGAGTGCTACGCGGACGCCAAGTAGCGCCCGCGAACGGCGCCCTACAGCTTGCGGAACCCGCGGGCCTCCTCGGCCGCCGCGAGCACCTCGGCCAGCGCCGCCCCCGTGGAGGCGGTCACCACCGCGGCCACCGCGCCCTCCACGAACGGCGCATCGGCCAGCACCACCCCGGGCCGCGGCCGGTCCTCCAGGGCCGTCACCGCGGTCAGCACCGAGCTGCCCAGGTCCGGCAGGACCACGACACCGGCCCCGCCGTCGGCCTCCTCGACGGCCCGCACGATCAGCTCGTAGCTGGTCCCGAGCCCGCCGTCCTCGGTCCCGGCCGCCGCCACCACCCGCACCGCGTCCGAGCCCAGCTCCCCCAGCAACTCCCGCAGCCCGGCGGCCAACCGCGCACTGTGCGAGACCAGGACGATGCCCACGTAATCGCTCATGCCCCGACCCTAGGGCCAGTCATCAAACCCCCGTCGTCCGCCCGGAGGGCGGGCCGGGCGTCGTTGGGGTGCGTGCATCGCAAGGCGGAGGAGAGAGTCCATGCGGTGGGGGCACCTCCCGGCCGAAGGCTGGGGGAGTGCGTGCCCTAGGGGTACCTCCCAGCCGTCAGGCTGGGGGAGCGTCGCCCGGCAGGCGGAGGTTTGAAGACGGGCCCTATGGCCTCCCCGGGGCGCGGGCGCGGGGCCCGTACGGGACCACGCGTCCCCCCGTGCGCGTGTCGTACCCCCTGCCGACCGCCCCCGTCCGGCGTAGCGTCGGGGCAGCAACGTCTGCCCGAGGGAGCGAAGCGTCGTGAAGAAGTTGATCAACGCCCCGGAGAGCGTCCTGGAGGACGCGCTGACCGGAGTCGCCGCCGCCCACCCGGAGTTGGCGGTCGACCTCGCGAACCGGGTGATCACCCGGGCCGTCCGCCCCTCCTCGCCCAAGGTGGCCCTGGTCTCCGGCGGCGGGTCGGGGCACGAGCCGCTGCACGGCGGCTTCGTCGGCCCGGGCATGCTGGACGCCGCCTGCCCCGGCGAGGTGTTCACCTCCCCGGTGCCGGACCAGATGCTGACCGCCGCCCGGGCCGTGGACTCCGGCGCGGGCGTGCTGCTGATCGTGAAGAACTACACCGGCGACGTGATGAACTTCGAGCTGGCCGCCGAACTCGCCGTCGAGGAGGGCATCGAGGTCCGCACCGTCCTGGTGAACGACGACGTGGCCGTGGAGGACTCCACCTGGACGGCCGGCAGGCGCGGCACCGGCGCCACCGTCCTGGTCGAGAAGCTCGCCGGCGCGCTCGCCGAACGCGGCGCCCCGCTGGACGCGGTGGCCGCCCTCGGCGAGCGGGTCAACGCGGCCTCCCGCTCCTTCGCGATCGCGCTGACGTCCGCGACCGTCCCCGCGGCCGGCAAGCCCGGCTTCGACCTCCCGGAGGACGAGATCGAGGTCGGCGTCGGCATCCACGGCGAGCCCGGCCGCCGCCGGGAGAAGCTGCGCCCGGCGAGGGAGCTGGCCGCCGAGGTGGTCGACACCGTCCTCGCCGACCACCACCTGACCGCCGGGGACCAGGTGATCGCCCTGGTGAACGGGCTGGGCGGCACCCCGCTGCTGGAGCTGTACATCGTCTTCGGCGAGGTCGCCGCCCGGCTGGCCGGGCGCGGCATCACCGTGGCCCGCAGCCTGGTCGGCGACTACGTCACCAGCCTGGACATGGCGGGCTTCTCGCTGACCCTGGCCAAGGCCGACGCCGAGCTGCTGGAGCTGTGGGACGCGCCCGTGCGGACCCCGGCCCTCAGCTGGTCCTGAGCGGGGAGGAGAGCGATGGGACCCGACTCCCCCGAGGACTTCGACTCCCCGGACGAATTCGACTCCCCGGATGGCTTCGACGCGGCGCTCGCCGAGGCCTGGCTGCGCGCGACCGCGGCGGCCGTCGAGCGGCAGCGCGAGTGGCTGACCGAGCTCGACTCCGCGATCGGCGACGGCGACCACGGCAGCAATCTGCACCGCGGTTTCACCGCCGTGCTCGCCACCCTGGACGGCCCGCCCCCGGCGGCCGCCGGGCAGACCCCCGGCGCCGTGCTCACCAGGGCGGGCACCACGCTGATCTCCAAGGTCGGCGGCGCCTCCGGGCCGCTCTACGGCAAGGCCTTCCGGGCGGTCGGCGCCGCGCTGTCCGGCCCGTCCGCCGACCCGGCGGCGCTGGGCGAGGCGCTGGCCGCGGGGCTGGAGGCGATCCGTGCGCTCGGCCGGGCCGAACCGGGCGACAAGACCATCGTGGACGCCTGGACCCCGGCCGTGGCCGGCTACCGGCGGGCGCTCGCCGGGGGCGCCGGCCTGGCGGAGGCGGCGGAGCGGGCCGCGGAGGCCGCCGAGCAGGGCATGCGCGACACCGTGCCGCTCCGGGCCCGCAAGGGCCGCGCCTCCTACCTGGGCGAGCGCAGCGTCGGCCACCAGGACCCTGGCGCCACCTCGACCGCCCTGCTCTTCCGCGCCCTCGCCGGGGTGACCGGGGCCGCGTAGGCCGTGCCACCGGGGCCGCGTAGGCCGTATCGCCGGGGCCGCGTAGGCCGTGTCACCGCGGCTGCGGCCCGGCGTCCGTCCGGCTGATGAGCAGCAGCAGGGCGTCGTCCCGGAGCGCACCGCCGGTGTGCGCCAGCAGGTCGGCGTACACCCGGCCGACCGCCGCCTCCAGCTCGGCCGGGGAGCGCGCGGCCCCGCTCACCAGCGGTCCGATCCGGTCGGCGAGCGGGTAGAACTCGCCGCTGTGCCGGTGCTTGGCCTCGACCACGCCGTCGGTGCAGAGCACCAGCACGTCCCCGCCGCCGAACGGCTGGTCCCAGGTGGCCGGCTCACCCCGGGCCAGCCGGCCGAGGCCCAGCGGCACCCAGGGGTCGGGGGCGTCGAGCACGTGCACGCCGCCCTCCCCGTCCACCCGGATCGGCGGCACGTGCCCGTACTGGAGCAACTGCACCACCCCCGGCGCCCGCACCTCGGCGAACAGCGCGGTGGTGAACTCCCCGTCCGGCACGTGCCGCTCGACACTGGCCTCGATCCGCGCCGCGACCCCGCGCAGCCCGGCCTCGTCGTACGCGGCCTCGCGGAAGGAGCCGAGCACCACGGCGGCGGTCTGCACCGCGCCCAGGCCCTTGCCCCGGACGTCGCCGACCACCACCCGGGTGCCGTGCGGGGTGTCCAGGACGGAGTAGAGGTCCCCGCCGATCCGGGAGGCGTCGGCGGCGGAGACGTAGCGGACGGCCAGGCGCAGCGGTCCGACGACCGGCCCGGGCAGGCGCAGGACGGCCCGCTGGGCGGCCTCGGCGACCGAGCTGACGGCGGCGAAGGCGGCCGCCCGGTGCATGCGCAGCCGGGCGACCCAGGCGGAGAAGAGCATCACCAGCAGGTAGCTGACCATCGCCCCGTAGAGGAAGCGCTCGTCGTCGAGGTTGTCGACCTCGTCGTAGTGGCTGAGTCCGAGGACGGCGAGCAGACCGAAGGAGCAGACCACGAGCAGTTCGACCGGCGTGAGGGTGAGCGCGGCGATCGAGGGGACCACCGTCATCAGCGGGGCCAGGTAGCGGTCCTTGCCGGAGACGAGGTCCGCGGTCGCGACCAGGACCATGGCGAGCACCGCGGGGGAGGCCCGCCGCCACAGGGGGAGGTCCTGGAGGTCGGCGGCCAGCAGGGCGTTGCGCCGCCGGTCCGGCGGAAGCCCGGACGCCGTGGGGGCGGCGGGAGACTGAGCGCGGTGGAACGGGGACACATAGCGAACATAACGGACGTTCAGCACCGCTACCCGCCGGGCCGCCGGCACGCACCGCGACGCGCCGCCCGGACCGGGCCACCGGATGCGGGTGACGGCTGTTCGGGCGCCTACGCTCGGCTGTCGGACCCCTCGCGAGCCCCGCCGCGACGGGATGCGATCCACACCACACACCCCACCGCCCCGGAAAATACCCCTGGTGGGTATGGTGTGAATCACAGGCTGTTTCTCACAGGCTGCTCATCACAGGCTGTTCATCGCAGGCAGAGAGCCCGGGCACGTGCCCGCGGCAGGAAGACCCCCGGAGGCCCCCGTGTCCACCACCATCACCTACACCGTGACCGGCATGAGCTGCGGCCACTGCGAGAACTCGATCAGCAAGGAGCTCTCCACGCTGGCCGGCGTGACCGAGGTGGCCGCCGACGCCAAGGCCGGTACCGTGACCGTCTCCTCCACCGCCCCGTTGGACGAGGAGCAGGTCCGCGCCGCCGTCGACGAGGCCGGCTACGAGCTGGTCGGCCGCCCCTCCTGAGCCCTCCGCCGTCCACCGGGGGCCGGGGCGATCCCCGCGGCCCCCGGCCGTACGCCCTCTCCAAGGAGCCGATCAGCATGAGCACCTCCCCACCGGGCGCCACCGCGCCGGGAGCCGTCCCGGGCGCCGCCGGCCAGGGCACGGGCGGCCAGGGCGCGGCGGGTACGGGCCCGGCCGGCGCGGCCGTCCGCGAGCGGGTCGAGCTGTCGATCGGCGGGATGACCTGCGCCTCCTGCGCCGCCCGGATCGAGAAGAAGCTCAACCGGATGGACGGGGTCGAGGCCACCGTCAACTACGCCACCGAGAAGGCGCGCGTGGACTTCGCGCCCTCGGTCACCGTGGCCGACCTCATCACCACCGTGGAGAACGCCGGGTACACCGCCGAGCTCCCCCCGCCGCCGGCCCCCGCCGAACCGGCCGCCACCGCTACCGGCACCGGCACCGGCACTGCCGAAACGACGGGTGCCGCCGGAGCGGGCGGCCCGGACCCGCTGCTGGACCGGCTGCTGATCTCCCTGGTGCTCAGCGTCCCGGTGGTCATGCTGTCGATGATCCCCGCGCTGCAGTTCACCAACTGGCAGTGGCTGGCCTTCGCCCTCACCGGCCCGGTCGTGGTGTACGGCGGGCTGCCCTTCCACCGGGCCGCCTGGACCAACCTCCGGCACGGCGCCGCCACGATGGACACCCTGGTCTCGCTCGGCACCCTGGCCGCCTTCGGCTGGTCGTTCTGGGCGCTGTTCTGGGGCCACGCCGGGGTGCCGGGGATGCGGCACGAGTTCTCCCTCTCCGTCGGCGGGGGCGACCCCTCGGGCACCCTCTACCTGGAGACGGCCGCCGCCGTCACCGTGCTGATCCTGCTCGGCCGCTACCTGGAGGCCCACGCCAAGCGCAAGGCCGGCGCCGCCCTGCACGCCCTGCTGGACCTGGGCGCCAAGGACGTCGCCGTCCTCCAGGGCGGCCGCGAGGTCCGGATGCCGGTGTCCCGGCTGACCGTGGGCACCCGGTTCGTGGTCCGGCCGGGCGAGAAGATCGCCACCGACGGGCTGGTGGTCGAGGGCGCCTCGGCCGTCGACGCCTCGATGCTCACCGGCGAATCGGTGCCGGTCGAGGTCGCGGTCGGCGACCCCGTCACCGGCGCCACCGTCAACGCGGGCGGGCGGCTGGTCGTGGAGGCCACCCGGGTCGGCGCCGACACCCGGCTGGCCCGGATGGCCAAGCTGGTCGAGGACGCCCAGAACGGCAAGGCCGCCGCCCAGCGGCTCGCCGACCGGATCTCCGCCGTCTTCGTGCCGCTGGTGGTCCTGATCGCGCTGGCCACCCTGGTCGGGCGGCTGCTCGCGGCGAACGACCCCACCGAGGCGTTCACCTCGGCCGTCGCCGTCCTGATCATCGCCTGCCCGTGCGCCCTGGGCCTGGCCACCCCGACCGCCCTGATGGTCGGCACCGGCCGCGGCGCCCAGCTCGGCATCCTGATCAAGGGGCCCGAGGTCCTGGAGAACACCCGCCGCGTCGACACCATCGTGCTGGACAAGACCGGCACGGTGACCACCGGACGGATGGCCCTGCTCGCCGTCCACACCGCCGAGGGCGTCACCGAGACCGAGGCGCTGCGCCTGGCCGGCGCCCTGGAGCACGCCTCCGAGCACCCGATCGCCGCCGCGATCGCCACCGCCGCCGCCCAGAAGGTCGGCGAACTGCCCGCCGTCGAGGGCTTCCAGAACGTCCCCGGCCTCGGCGTCCAGGGCGTCGTCGACGGCCACGCCGTCATCGCCGGCCGCGAACGACTGCTGGCCGTGCCCCTGCCCGCCGCGCTCGCCGAGGCCAAGCGGGCCGCGGAGGCCGCCGGACGCACCGCCATCGCG